>NZ_JBNHIC010000007.1:0-128944 GCF_059092905.1 Arthrobacter sp. B0427-1-12
GGCTGGACACCGTCGAGCCGGCCTGCCGGTACGAAAACTACACATAGGAGTTCAAACATGGCGAACTACACTGCTGCCGATATCAAGGCCCTGCGCGAGCGCACCGGCGCGGGCATGATGGATGTCAAAAAGGCTCTGGACGAGGCCAACGGCGACGCCGAGAAGGCCATTGAAATCATCCGCATCAAGGGCCTCAAGGGCGCCACGAAGCGCGAAGGCCGTTCCACCGCCGAGGGCCTGGTGGCCGCATCGGTCAACGGCGGCGTCGGCGTCATGGTCGAGGTCAACTGCGAAACCGACTTTGTGGCAAAGTCCGCCAAGTTCATCGAACTGGCCGACAAGGTCCTGGCCGTTGCCACCGAGTCCGGCGCCGCCGACCTGGAGACCCTGCTGGCCACCGACGTCAACGGCAAGGCACTGTCCGACGTCGTTGTCGAAGAGGGCGCCGTACTGGGCGAGAAGATCGTAGTCCGCCGCGTGGCACGTGTCGAAGGCAAGACCGTTGACGCGTACCTGCACAAGACCTCCAAGGACCTGCCGGCTCAGGTCGGCGTCCTGTTCGCCGTCGACGGCGAAGGACCTGCCGCTGCCGAAGCCGCCCACGATGTCGCCGTGCACACCGCAGCCTACGCTCCGACCTACCTGACCCGCGACGAGGTTCCGGCCGAAACCGTGGAGAACGAGCGCCGCATCGCCGACGAGACCGCACGCGCCGAGGGCAAGCCCGAGGCCGCGCTGCCGAAGATCGTCGAAGGCCGCCTGACCGGCTTCTTCAAGGAAATCGTCCTGCTGGACCAGCCGTTCGCCAAGGACCCGAAGACGACCGTCGGCAAGGTCCTGGATGCAGCGGGCGTCAAGGCTTCCGGCTTTGCACGCTTCCGCGTCGGCGCCTAGCAGTTCGGCGTCCGGATAAATCACACAAAGCACGCATGGAGGGGGTGGTCACTGTGGTGGCCGCCCCTTTCCCATGCCGGGCCCCGGCCCAATATCCTTGAATTGGCTGCATCTTTCAGAGCTCGGCCCACGCATTCCATCCATTAACGATCGCCCGGGAGGCACCATGGACAACGCGGACATCACCCAGACCAACACAGCGCGGCGCCGCCGCGTACTGCTGAAGCTCTCCGGCGAGGTCTTCGGCGGCGGCAAGCTGGGGGTCGACCCGGACACCGTCCGCGGGATCGCCAAGCAGATCGCGGCCACCGTCGGCGAGGTTGAAGTCGCCATCGTCGTCGGTGGCGGCAACTTCTTCCGCGGAGCCGAGCTCTCCCAGGGCGGCATGGACCGGTCCCGTGCCGACTATATGGGCATGCTCGGCACCGTCATGAACTGCTTGGCGCTGCAGGACTTCCTGGAGCAGGCCGGCGTCGAAACCCGGGTGCAGAGCGCCATCACTATGGGCCAGGTGGCCGAGGCCTACATCCCGCGCCGCGCCATCCGGCACATGGAGAAGGACCGCGTTGTCATCTTTGGCGCCGGCGCCGGCATGCCGTACTTCTCCACGGACACGGTGGCCGCGCAGCGGGCGCTGGAAGTTCACGCGGACGTGGTGCTGATGGCCAAGAACGGCGTCGACGGCGTGTACACGGCGGATCCGAAGAAGGACGCCTCCGCGGTCAAGCTGGAATCTCTGACGTACGACGAAGCCATGCTCCGGAACATCCGGGTCATGGACCAGACGGCATTCAGCCTCTGCCGTGATAACAAGCTGGCCATGGTGGTCTTCGGCATGGAAGGCGAGGGAAACGTCACCCGCGCGATCCTTGGGGAGAACATCGGTACCCTCGTCACAGCCTAGCGCCCGAGGGGCCCGCCGCAAGCGCAGTGAGTGGTGGGAGGGCGGCAGGCGCTAGCTAGCGCCGGCTGGATTGCCGCAGCCCCGTCCCGGCCGGCTGGGCGTGCCGGACGGCCGGGACGGGTCAATGCCCTAGGATTGAAGCAGTATCAGCCGCCCGGGTGGCGGGCCCAGAGGCTTAAGCCCCCGTTGTTTATGCCCAGTTGTCTAAGGAGATGCCGTGATCGAAGATACCTTGCTTGAGGCCGCAGAGAAGATGGACAAGGCCGTTGAAGTAGCCAAGGAAGACTTCTCGACGCTCCGCACGGGCCGCGCCAACCCGGCGCTCTTTTCCAAGCTGACGGTGGACTACTATGGCACGCCGACGCCGCTGCAGCAGCTGGCGTCCTTCCAGACGCCGGAAGCCCGCACCCTGCTCATTACTCCTTACGACAAGGCGGCCATGACGGCGATCGAGAAGGCCCTGCGTGACTCCGACCTGGGCGCGAATCCCGCCAATGACGGCAATGTCATCCGCGTCGTGATGCCGGAACTGACGCAGGAACGCCGCAAGGAATACGTCAAGATCGCCCGCACCAAGGCGGAGGACGCAAAGGTCTCCGTCCGCAACATCCGCCGCCGGGCCAAGGACGAACTCGACAAGATCGTCAAGGACGGCGAGGCCGGCGAGGACGAAGGCGCGCGGGCGGAAAAGGAACTCGACGCCCAGACCAAGTCCCACGTGGACAACATCGACGAACTGCTCAAGCGCAAGGAAGCCGAACTCCTCGAGGTCTGATGAACAGCGACCAGCCTCTTGGCAAGGCCGGTCCGCCCGCTCGCGATGCGGCCGGGTCCAACCCTGCCGGGCCGGAAGTTCCGGTGCCCGAACCTGCCCCGAGGAAACCCTCCCGTGCCGGGCGCGACCTGCCTGCGGCCATCGGAGTGGGACTGGGCCTGCTGGCCGTCGTCCTGCTTGGCCTGCTGGTCTTCCCGTGGGCATTTGCCGCCCTGGTGGCCGTTTTCGCCGTAGCCGGAGTCTGGGAGGTCGCCCGCGCGCTGGAAGTGCGCAGGATCAGGATCCCTCTGCTGCCGGCCGCCATCGGAAGCGCAGCCATGCCCTTTGCCGCCTACTATGGCGGAGGCGAGAGCCTGGCGTTCGCCCTGGTGGTGACCGTGACGGCCATCCTGCTGTGGCGCTGCCTGGACAGTACCGAAGACGCGGTCCGCAGCATCATGGCCGGGGTCTTCGTCACGCTGTGGGTGCCTTTCTTCCTGAGTTTTGCGTTGCTGCTCTTCCGGGGCGACGGCGGGGACCTCATGGTCGCCTCGATGCTGCTGCTGGTCGTCGCCAATGACACGTTCGGCTACCTGGTCGGTGCGTTCCTTGGCAAGCACCCCATGGCACCGAAGATCAGTCCCAAGAAGTCCTGGGAGGGTTTCGCCGGATCGGTGGGCGGCGCCGTCGTCATCGGCGTGCTGGCCAGCATCTTCCTGCTGGACGCTCCCTGGTGGTTCGGGCTGGTCCTCGCGGTGGCGACCGTCGCCGCTGCCACTACCGGGGACCTGGCCGAATCCATGGTCAAACGGGAGCTGGGGATCAAGGACATGGGCAATTCGCTGCCCGGCCACGGGGGCATCATGGACCGCCTGGATTCCATCCTCTTTGCGGCGCCGGTTGCCTACACCCTGTCAGTCCTGTTGCAGCAGACCGCGGCGTAGCCGCGGCACGCCGACGCCGAAGCGTAAGATGATGCACGGCGCGCCGGGCGCCGCCGGGCAGCCAAGCGGCCCCGGTTATCTGACCAGAGCGTAGAGGGATCGACTGTGACGATGGAAGACGTGCGCCGGGGGAGCGCCCCGTTTGAACGCGTTGGCCGCAACGAGTACGGCTACAACACCCGCCAGGTGGACCAGTTCCTCACGACCGCCCGGGAGTACTACGATTTGCGCAACCCGGATGCGGAGCCCATCACCAGCCATCAGGTCCGTGCCATGGCCTTCGACCCGGCCAAGGGCGGCTACGACGCGCAGGCGGTGGATGCGGCCCTGGACCGGCTTGAGGACGTCTTTGCCCAGCGTGAACGGGACAAGCTGATCGCGGACAAGGGCGAAGAGGCCTGGCTTATCCAGATCGGGCGGATCTCCGCGGTGCTTCGCGGCCGCCTGCACCGCCCCGCGGGCGAGCGTTTCCGCCGGCCCTCGAAAAAGAAGGCCCGCAGCTACAACATCGACGAGGTCGACGCATTGTGCGACGAGCTGCTGGAATACTTCGAAAACAACCGGCCGCTCAGCGTGGATGTGGTGCGGCGCGCCGTCTTCAGCGAGGCCATGGGGCAGGACGGCTACGAGGAAACCCAGGTGGATGCGTTCCTGGACCGCGTCGTGGAGCTGATGGCCTCAATCGATTAGGGCCACCGGCGGCGGCTGGCTGCAGCAGCCGGGCCGATTATGCCTGGTGTCGCTCCGGAGTATGCAGCCGGGCCAGGATCCGTGCCACTGAGGCGGGCCGTTGCTTGGCGGTGGCCTTGGAGACGAGGATGGTCACCAGGAACGCGGCCGGAACGGTCCACGCCGCCGGCTGGGCCAGCCAGTCGGCCAGCACGGCCTGGCCGGCCGGCGCCGCACCGGTGCCGGCACCGAGTTCCAGGCCGATCTCCGGTCCCAACACCGCGGATGCCAGCATCGCCCCGCCGCACAGCACCGCGCCGGTCAGCATGCCGCAGACCGCCCCGGCAGCCGTCAGGCCGCGCCACCAGATGCCCAGCAGCAGCAGCGGGCACAGTGTCGAGGCGGTGAAGGCGAAGACCATGCCGACGCTTCCGGCCAGGGCCAGCGAATCCGTCATGAGCGCCACCGCCAGGGGAACGACGGCGGAGAGCACCGCCGCCAGCCGGAAACCACGGACGCTGCCCTGTAACAGGTCCTGGCTGACCACACCCGCCAGTGACACCACCAGGCCGCTGCTGGTGGAAAGGAACGCGGCGAAGGCACCGGCGGTCACGAAGGCGGTCAGCAGGTCGCCGGCCGCCCCGCCCACGATCCGCCCCGGCAGGGTCAGCACCGTCGCATCCGCCATCCCGGTGGCAGCCAGCTCCGGAACGTAGAGCCGGCCCAGGACGCCGTAGACCGTGGGAAACAGGTAGAAGACGGACAGCAGTCCCAGCACGATCAGCGTGGTGCGCCGCGCGGAGGGTCCGTCCGGATTCGTGTAGAAGCGCACCAGGACGTGGGGCAGGCCGAGCGTCCCGAACAGCAGCGCGACCATCAGCGAGATGGTGGCATAGGGCGAAGTGTCCGCGGCGGTATCGAGCTGACCGGCGAAGGCCGCGCCGCCGCCGGTCAACGGCTGTCCACTGCCGCCCAGATAGAGCAGCACGAAGATGACCGGCACGGCCAGAGCCGTGAGTTTGAGCCAGAACTGGAAGGCCTGCACGAACGTGATCGAGCGCATGCCCCCGGCGATGACGTTGAGGCAGACCACCGCCACGACCGCGACCGAGCCCACCCAGGCGGGCAGACCGGTGGTGATGCGGACGGTCAGGGCGGCCCCGTGCAGCTGCGGCACAATGTAGAGCCAGCCGATGAGGACCACCAGGACGCTGGTGACCCGCCGCGCGGACAGAGACACCAGCCGGGTTTCCGCGAAGTCCGCGACGGTGTAGGCGCCCGAGCGCCGCAGCGGCGCGGCGACGAACAGCAGCAGCATCAGGTACCCGGCGGTATAGCCGATCGGGAACCACAGGGCCTCCACGCCGGAGATGAGGATGAGGCCGGCGACGCCCAGGAAGCTGGCGGCGGACAGATATTCCCCGCCGATCGCCGAGGCGTTCCACCAAGGCGGCACGGTCCGGGAGGCAACGTAGAAGTCGCCGGTGGTCCGGGAGATCTTCAGGCCATAGATGCCGATCAGCACGGTGGCGACGGCGACCAGCAGCAGCGCAAGGTAGCCTGGCAGGGGATTCATGACCGCATCCATCGCAGGCTACTTCTCATCCACGAGGTCTTTGAACCGGGCCTCGTTGCGGGCGGCCCCGCGCACATACAGCAGCGCGCAGACCAGCACCAGCGGGTAGATGCCCAGTCCCAGCAGCAGCCACGGGACCGGAACGGTCAGCACCTCGAGACTGGCGATGACGGGAAAGACCGTGAGCAGCACCGGAACACCCAGCAGGATCAGCAGGAAGCCGGCCGCCACGACGAGCGCGAGCCGCAGCTGCGAACGGATGAGGGACCGGACGAACAGCTCACCGACTTCGGACTGCTCGTCCAGCTCGCGGGAGACGGGGTAGCTGCCGCGGGCCACCGGTGCGCCGGAGCGCGGCGCGGTAACCCGCACGCGGCGCGGGGCACCGGCGTCGTGGGTTTCCCCGGAACTGGCACCCCCCGAATTGGTGCCTTCGGAATTAGCGCCCCCGGCCTCCGGTACCCCGGTCATGGCTGCGGCCGGACCCGGGTCGCCTCCAGCTTGTCCCGCACCGACGGCAGGTGCCGGCGGCTGACCGGCAGCTCGGCCTCGCCGATCAGGATGCTGGCCCGCCCGCCGCTCATTTTTACCCGGCTGATCTGGTCCGTGGCCACCAGATAGGAGCGGTGGATGCGCAGGAAGCCGGCATCCGCCCACTGCCGTTCCAGATCATTGAGCGGCACCCGGACCAGGTAGCTCGAATCGGCCGTGTGCAGGCGGGCATAGTCGCCCTGGGCCTGGACGTAGCGGATCTCGTCCCGGCGGATGATCTTGGTAATGCCGCCCTGGTCCACCGTGATCACTTCCGGCTTCGCGGCGCTGTCCTCCATGAGGTCGCAGACACGTCGCACCGACTCGGCCAGCCGGTCCTTCCGGACCGGCTTGAGCAGATAGTCGACGGCGGCCAGGTCGAAGGCGTCCAGCGCCTTGTCATCATCGGCCGTGACAAAGACGACGGCGGGAGGCCGGCTGAAGCGCGAAATCACCCGGGCGATATCCAGGCCGGAGAGCGCAGGCATGTGGATGTCCAGGAAGAGGGCGTCGACGTCGTGGCTTTCCAGCGCACGCAGTGCCTCAGCACCGCTGGAAGCGCGGTAGATTTCGCCGATCCGAGGATCCTTGGACAACAGGTAGGCCAGTTCCTCCACTGCAGGCAGCTCGTCGTCGGCGATGACAACATTCACCATGCTGTTAACCCTACGACGTTGGGGGACTGACTATGCCGCAGGCGGCCTAACCCTACGACGTTGGGGGACTGGCTATGCCGCGGGCGGCCTAAGCGTAAGCGCTGTCAGTCCACCCGGTGCCTGGGCTGGAATTTCGGAATGCGCATCGTGATCAGCATGCCCGCACCGGGCGCAGTGTCGATGACCAGGCCATGGTCGTCGCCGTAGACCTGGCGCAGGCGGGAGTCGACATTGCGCAGCCCCACATGGTCGCCCTTGTTGTGCCCGGCCAGCACGGAACGCAGGTGCTCCGGATCGATGCCGACGCCGTCGTCCTCAATGGTGATCTCCGCGAAGGCCCCGGCATCCTGGGCCGTGATGGAGATCCGCCCGGGACCTTCCTTGGCCTCGATGCCGTGGCGGACCGCGTTCTCCACCAGCGGCTGCAGACTCAGGAACGGGATGACCGTGCTGAGCACCTCCGGGCCGATCTGCAGGTTGACCGTCAACCGTTCGCCGAAGCGGGCACGTTCCAGCAGCAGGTAGCGGTCGATCGATTTCAGCTCCTCGGCCACCGTGGTGAAGTCGCCGTGCCGGCGGAACGAATAGCGGGTGAAGTCCGCGAACTCCACCACCAGCTCCCGCGCCCGCTCAGGGTCGGTGAGGATGTAGGACGCGATCGCGTTCAGGGAGTTGTAGATGAAATGCGGGCTGATCTGGGCGCGCAGCGCCCGCACCTCGGCCTCCATGAGCAGGGTGCGGGAGGCATCCAGTTCTGCCAGTTCCACCTGGGTGGCGACCCAGTCGGCAACTTCGTTGGTGGCCCTGACCAATCCGGCGCCGACGGAGGGGGCGTAGGCACCGACGGTGCCGACCACCCGCCCCTCGACGCTGACGGGGGAGACGACCGCCTCGAGGAGGGGGCCGCCGTCGCCCTGCCGACCGGCAGCCTCCAGCGCAGCCAGCTGGGCCTGCCGGAAAACCTGCGTCCTTCCGCTGTCCAGCACGCGCCTGGCCGCGGCCATCGCCGCGGCCGCATGCGCTTCGCCCGGCCCTTCCCACGCGAGCACCGCCGACTCGTCCGTCATCACCAGGGCCTCGGAACCGAGCAGGCCGCGCAGGTGCCTGGCTGCCTTGGCCGCGCCGTCAGGTGACAGACCGGAGCGCAGATGCTGCGAGGCCAGGGCCGCGGTGTGCAGGGTGGCGTAGGTGGCGCGGTCGGCATCCGTGCCCAGGTCCCGGTGGGAGCGCGCAAGGCGGTAGCCGACGGCGGCGATGGCCGCCATGGTGACGATGACGACGGCGGCGATGACGACGACGTCGACCACTGAGCTGGGCATGGCACCTACCTTAGGTTTGGCACCCACCTTAGTCTTCGGTGCGCCGCGGAAGGGGTGCCGTTCGGCGCGTTCAACTGCCGTTCAGCGCAGCGGGACGACCGCCGGGCGAACGTCCTGCCCCGGACCCTTGGAACACGGGCGCGCCGCAGGTCACAGTGATGAATGTCACAGATGCACTGTGCTCCACCTGAGGAGGAATCATGGGCCACGATCCGTCCGCAACGGAGGCCGAACTCGAGGCAGCCGTGGACTTCGAAGAAGTCCAGCAGGCGCCGCAGTTCAGGAAACTGCGCAAGCGCCACCGCAGTTTTGTCTTTCCGATGGCCATAGCGTTCCTGCTATGGTACTTCGCCTACGTGCTGCTGGCTGACTACGCCGTCGGCTTCATGTCCATCAAGGTCATCGGCAACATCAACATCGGGCTGATCCTTGGCCTGCTCCAGTTCGTCAGCACCTTCGGGATCACCATGTGGTACGTCAGCTACGCCAACAAGCGCCTTGATCCCATCGCCAAGGACATCCGGGAAGAGCTTGAGCAGGAAGTTGAGGCAAAGAAATGACCGTCGGAACGCCCTGGCTGAACATGGCCATTTTCGGCATCTTCGTGGCCGTGACCCTGGTCATCGTCCTGCGCGCCAGCAAGAACAACAAGACAGCCGCGGACTATTACGCCGGCGGCCGCGCTTTTACCGGGCCCCAGAACGGCACCGCCATCGCCGGAGACTACCTGTCCGCGGCATCCTTCCTGGGCATCGTTGGAGCCATCGCCATTAATGGCTACGACGGCTTTCTGTACTCCATTGGCTTCCTGGTCGCCTGGCTGGTGGCCCTGCTGCTCGTTGCGGAACTGCTGCGCAACACCGGAAAGTTCACTATGGCGGACGTACTCTCCTTCCGCCTCAAGCAGCGCCCGGTCCGGATCGCCGCGGCGACGACCACGCTGGCAGTCTGCTTCTTCTACCTGCTCGCGCAAATGGCAGGTGCGGGCGGCTTGGTGTCCCTGCTGCTGGGCATCAATGACAAGCTCGGCCAGTCGCTGGTGATCACCGTGGTCGGCGCGCTCATGATCCTGTACGTCCTGATCGGCGGAATGAAGGGCACCACCTGGGTCCAGATCATCAAGGCCTGCCTGCTGATCGCCGGCGCCGCGGTGATGACCGTCTGGGTGCTCGCCATGTATGGCTTCAACCTGTCAGCCCTGCTGGGCGGGGCCATCGAGGCTACGGGCAATCCGGACATCATCAACCCGGGCCTCCAGTACGGAGTGTCCGAAACCTCCAAGTTCGACTTCATTTCCCTGGCCCTGGCCCTGGTCCTGGGCACCGCGGCCCTGCCCCACGTGCTGATGCGCTTCTACACCGTTCCGACGGCCAAGGAAGCCCGCCGGTCCGTGGTGTGGGCGATCTGGCTGATTGGCCTGTTCTACCTCTTCACCCTGGTCCTCGGCTACGGCGCCGGCGCCCTGATCGGCCCGGATGCCATCAAGGCCGCTCCGGGAGGAGTGAACTCGGCCGCGCCGCTGCTGGCCTTCGAACTGGGCGGCTCGCTGCTGCTCGGCCTGATCTCCGCCGTCGCCTTCGCCACCATCCTGGCGGTCGTGGCCGGCCTGACCATCACCGCGGCGGCATCCTTTGCCCACGATATCTACGCCAACGTCGTCCGCAAGGGCAAGGTGGACCCGGACGGCGAGGTCAAGGTGGCGCGGCGGACCGTCGTCGTCATCGGTATCCTCTCGATCGCCGGCGGCATCGGTGCGCAGGGCCAGAACGTCGCCTTCCTGGTGGCGCTCGCCTTCGCCGTCGCAGCCTCCGCAAACCTGCCGACGATCCTCTACTCGCTGTTCTGGAAGCGGTTCAGCACCCAGGGCGCCGTCTGGAGCATGTACGGTGGCCTGATCTCCGCGATCGTGCTCATCGCCTTTTCCCCGGTGGTTTCCGGGAACGAGACGGCGATGATTCCGGCTGCGGACTTCGCGGTCTTCCCGCTGAAGAATCCCGGCATCATCTCCATCCCGCTGGCCTTCTTCCTGGGCTGGCTGGGCACCGTGCTGGATAAGCGGGGCGAGGATCCGGCCAAGCAGGCGGAGATGGAAGTGCGGTCCCTCACCGGCGTCGGCGCCGAGAAGGCGGTGGACCACTAGCAATAACAAACAACATTACTAACGGACGGCAGGAGCCCCGCGTGATCCGCGGGGCTTCAGCCGTTAAGCCGGCCGTTTAGTCCGGCTGTCTAATCCGGCAGACTAATCCGGCCGCCCGCGCGGGCCCCGCTCCAGCAGCGGCTCGATCCGGTACGGGACCAGTTCGTGCATGGCCAGCGAGGTATCCGTCCGCTCCACGCCGTCGATGGCCAGGATCTTGCCGTTGATGCGGAACAGGTCCTCGGCGTCGGCGGAAACCACGCGGACCAGGATGTCCGCCGTTCCGGTCAGGCCGTAGGCCTCCAGCACCTCCGGAACCGCTGACAGTTCCTCGGTGATGCCGGCGAGTTTCTGCTGCTGCACATGGACGTGGATGAAGGCGGCCAGCGTATAGCCGAGGGCGGCCGGATTGATGCGGCGGCCAAAGCCGAGGAAGACGTTGCGCTTCTCCAGTTGCGCCATCCGGGCCTGGACCGTGTTGCGGGACAGCCCGAGCTTCTGCGCCAGCGCCACCACAGTGCTTCGCGGATCCGCCGCCAGGGCGAGCAGCAGGCGGGTGTCGGTGCCATCCAGCGGGTGCATAATGCGCAAGGTTAGCACGGACAGCCTTTGGCAAACAGAGCATTTTGCTCGATGATTTTCCGGCTGGTTGTACTCTTTGAATCATGTGAGTATCGTCACTTTAAGGTCTGGGCAAGGGGGCCCGGACATTGTCCGGCATCCGCCGAAACCCGGGGGAACCGCCAGTGAAGGTTGCGTGAACTATGTCGACCAGTGACATGAGGCCCGCCGCGGATGACGATCTCGTCCAGCTCATCACTTCCAGCGGGGCACGCCTGCCCGACGCCCGCTTCGACCGTTGGGTGGCGGACATCGACGACGGCAGCCTCCGGGAGCTGTACCGGGACATGGTTGTCGTCCGCCGGATCGATACGGAGGCTACCGCCCTGCAGCGCCAGGGCGAGATCGGTCTCTGGCCGCCGCTGATCGGCCAGGAGGCCGCCCAGATCGGATCCGGGCGGGCGCTGCGCCGGGACGACTTCGTCTTCTCCAGCTACCGCGAGAACGCCGTTGCCTACTGCCGCGGTGCGCAGCCGGAGGACATCATCCGGGTGTGGCGCGGGAACGCCGGGGCCGGCTGGGATCCCTACGAAATTAATATGGCACCGCTGCAGATCATCATCGGTTCGCAGACGCTGCATGCCACCGGTTATGCGATCGGCTGCATGAACGACGGCGTCGACTCGGTGGCGGTGGCCTACTTCGGCGACGGTGCCACGAGCCAGGGCGATACCAACGAGGCGATGGTCTTTGCCGCCAGCTTCCAGGCCCCCGTGGTCTTCTTCTGCCAGAACAACCAGTGGGCCATCTCCGAACCGGTGGATCTGCAGGCCCATGTCCCCGTGGTCCGGCGCGCGCCGGGCTTCGGCATTCCCAGCGTCCGTGTGGACGGCAATGACGTGCTGGCCTGCATGGCGGTCACCCGCGAGGCGCTCGACCGGGCGCGCACCGGCGGCGGCCCCACCTTCATCGAGGCCGTCACCTACCGGATGGGACCGCATACGACGGCGGACGATCCCACCCGCTACCGCGATGCCCTGGAGCTCGAGGACTGGGGCATCCGGGACCCGATCCGGCGCGTGGCGCAGCTGCTCCGGAGCCGGGACGCCCTCAGCGAAGAGTTCGAAGCCGGGGTCCAGGCGTCCGCGGACCGGATGGCCGCCCAACTGCGCACCAGCTGCATCAACCTGCCGGAGCCGAAGCCGACGGACATCTTCGACCACGTCTATACCGCGCCGAACAGCGTCCTGGAGCGGCAGCGCGGCCAGTACGCGCGGTACCTAGCCCAGTTCGGGGAAGAGGCCGAAGAAGGGGAGCACTGATGTCGACGATGACCATGGCCCGGGCCCTCAACGCAGGGCTTCGGGCGGCGATGGAGGAGGACCCGAAAGTGGTCCTGCTGGGCGAGGACATCGGCAAGCTGGGTGGTGTCTTCCGGATCACCGACGGCCTGCAGAAGGACTTCGGGCCGCACCGGGTGATGGACACTCCGCTGGCGGAGGCAGGAATCCTGGGGACCGCCGTCGGACTGGCCTTCCGCGGCTACCGCCCGGTGTGCGAGATCCAGTTCGATGGTTTCATCTATCCCGCCTTCGACCAGATCGTCTCCCAGGTAGCCAAACTGCACTACCGGACGCAGGGCCAGGTCAGGATGCCCATCACCATCCGGGTTCCGTTCGGCGGCGGCATCGGCGCGGCGGAGCACCACTCGGAGTCGCCGGAGGCGTATTTCGCCCACACGCCCGGCCTGCGGGTGGTCGCGGTCTCCAACCCGCAGGACGCATACACGATGATCCGCCAGGCCATCGCCTCCGACGATCCGGTGCTGTTCTTCGAGCCCAAGCGCCGCTACCACACGAAGGGCGAGGTCGCGGAGGCCGCCGGTGCGGATGCGCTGTCCATGGAGGCGGCCCGGGTCGTGGCGGCAGGCAGTGACGTCACGCTGGTCTGCTATGGCCCGTTGGTGTCGACGGCGGTCGATGCCGCACTGGCGGCCTCCGACGAAAGCGTTTCGATCGAGGTGATCGACCTGCGCTCGCTCGCGCCCGTGGACTATGCCACGGTGGAGGCCTCGGTCCGTCGAACGGGCCGGCTGGTCATCACGCATGAGGCCCCCCAGTCCGGGGGCATCGGCGCGGAAATCGCCGCCGGCATCACCGAACGCTGCTTCTACCATCTGGAGGCTCCGCCCGTGCGGATCACCGGCTTCGATATTCCGTATCCGCGGGCGAAGCTGGAAAAGCACCATGTCCCGGACCTGGACCGGATCCTTGACGGCGTCGACCGAGTCCTGGGCCGCCCCAACTCGCTCAGCGGGGAAGGCAGGTGAGCGGGATGATCAGGGACTTCAGGCTGCCGGACCTGGGCGAGGGACTGACCGAGTCGGAGATCGTGAGCTGGAAGGTTGCCGTGGGCGATGCGGTGCAGCTCAACCAGATCATCGCCGAAGTGGAAACGGCCAAGGCCGTGGTCGAGCTGCCGTCGCCGTACACGGGTGTGGTCAAGGAGCTGCGCGAACAGCCCGGCACGGTGGTGAAGGTGGGGGAGCCGATTGTGTCCTTCGAAGTGGAGGACGACGCCGGTGCGCCGGCTCCTGCGCCGGAGGCTGGGGTCGGTGCCGGGACAGCGGCCGAGGGCGAGACAACGGCAGGCGGTGAGGCTGCGGCGGGCGGCGAGGCTGCGGCGGGCGGCCGCCAGCCGATCCTGGTGGGTTACGGCGCGGAAGCGGACCGGACCGGTCGTCCGGTGCGGCGGCCCCGCCCGGGCCTTGCCGGCACGGCTTCCCGGCCGGCTGGAGGCAGGGATGCTGCTGGAGGCAGGGGTGTGCCGGCCGGGACCCAGCGGCCGCGTTCCACCCCACCGGTCCGGAAGCTGGCCCGGGAACTCGGCCTCGACCTGGAGCAGGTGTCCGGAAGCGGCCCGCTGGGGCTCATCACCAGGGAAGACATCCAGGAAGCGGCAGAGCGCAGGCAACCGGAGCCGCCCGCCGTCCATCCCGCACACCGGCACTGGAACCGCGCCGAACGCGAGGTGCGCATCCCCATCCACGGCGTCCGCAAACTGACCGCCGAAGCCATGGTGGCCAGTGCCTTCACGGCCCCGCATGCCACGGAGTTCCTGACCTTGGACGTCACGCCGTCCATGGAGCTGCTCGAGCGGCTGCGGACCAGCCGGGCCTTTGCCAATATCCGGATCACGCCCCTGGCGCTTGTCGCGAAAGCCCTGTGCATCGCCGTCGGACGCAGTCCCGAACTGAATTCCCGCTGGGATGAGGCCAACGCGGAGATCGTGCTGCAGAACTATGTCAACCTCGGCATCGCCGCGGCGACGCCGCGCGGACTGCTGGTGCCGAACATCAAGGACGCGGAGGCCAAGAGCCTGGCGCAGCTGGCGCTGGCGCTGGAGGAACTCGCCGAAGCGGCGCGGGCGGGCAGGACGGAGCTGGCGCAGCTGCAAGGCGGCACCATCACGATCACGAATGTCGGGGTCTTCGGCATCGACGCCGGGACACCGATCATCAATCCCGGTGAAGCTGCGATCCTGGCCATGGGGGCCATCCGGCGGATTCCCTGGGAGCACCGCGGCGACATCGCCCTGCGCCAGGTCATGACCCTGAGCCTGTCCTTCGACCACCGGCTGGTGGACGGCGCCCAGGCCGGCCGATTCCTGGCCGATATCGGCGCCATGCTGTCCGATCCGGGCACGGTCCTGACAATGGTCTGAGGGTGCCGGCGCAAGCCGCCGCTAGTTCAGTTCGAGGACCAGTTCGTCGACAACCGCGCCCCGGGCCTGGGCGAAGCTCTTGACCTCACCGACCGGCTTGAAGCCGTATTTTTCCAGGATCTTGATGGACGCCACATTGTCCTTGACGGCACGGGCCCGGATCGGACGCTCGGTGTATTCGTCGAGGAAGAGGCCGACGGCAGCGGACGTGATGCCCTGGCCCCAGCGCTTCTTGTCGATCCAGTAACTGATCTCCGGCGTGCCCTCGCTGACGTAGGCCAGGATGCTGCCCACGACGTCCCCATCGGCGGTGATGGTGCGGACGGTGATGGACGGATCGTTGAGGATGTTCTGCCAGTGGTGGTTGAACACTCCTCGGTCAGAAGGATCCTTGGCCCCGAAGGCGGCCATGTGGTTGGCGCTGGGGTCCAGCTGGTGGGCAAAGAATTCGTCCAGGTCGGACGGCTCAAAGTTGCGAAGCTGTATCACGGCAGAACTTTCATTAGCAGGTATTCCCTTCAGGGTACTAGGCATTCAAAGCGGCCCAAGCCATTCGTTCCAAAAGCGTGCGTAACCCAGCCGTTTCCCTGGCAGTGGGCTGGGCGGACCGCGGCGCCGGCTGCCGGACGTCCTTGCGGGCACCGGCAGCGGCGGTATGCGGGGTGGAATTGATCAGGCCGAAGACGGCATGCGCCCGGTTCCGGAGGGCGACGGCCTCATCCTGGGGCCGGAGCCGGGCCAGGGTGTCCACCCATACTTCAACGTACCGGCGCTGCAGGACACGGACGGTGCGGCGGTCGTCCTCGGAAAGGCTGTCCAGGTCCCGGTCCTGGACGCGGATGACGGCGGCGTTCAGCAGGGCAAAATCCACATGGAACCGGACCAGCCGGCGCAGTGCGGCCTCCGGGTCCGCGGCCGCCGCCACGACCTCGCGGCCGCCGGCCAGGAGGCCGGCACTGGCGTCCACGAGCAGGGCGGCCAGCACGGCCTGCTTGCTGCTGAAATGCCGGTAGACGGCCGGGCCGCTCACGCCGACGGCGGCGCCCAGGTCCTCCATGGAAACTCCGTTGTAGCCGCGCTCGGCAAAAAGCTGCGCCGCTGCCTTCAGCAGTGCGGCCCGGCGGGAGGCCTTGGCGAGGCTGCGTTCGGTGCTCCGCTCCGCGGGAGCCGGTTCGGCGGCCAAGGGGAACCCCCGTTCGCTGGTTCATCGCCAACCGGTGCATGGACAACTGTTTCATGGACAACCGGAGGGCCAGGCACTAACCTGAATTCAGTTAGTAAAGACTAACCGGAATCGCGTTTCCTGGCTACCGCCGGCAGCGGCATGCGGCCGGGAACGCGGCCGAGCAGAAGGACGTCGATGGAGACTCTGGCCTCCCGGATGGACACCGCGGCCCCTGATTTCCGCGGGAACGATGCCGCGCAGCGTGCGCTGGCCGCCGACCTGCGCGAACGGCTGGCCGCCGCCGCGCTCGGCGGCCCGGAACGGTCCCGCGAACGGCACCTGGCCCGCGGAAAGCTGCTGCCGCGCGAACGCATCGACCAACTGCTGGACGAAGGCAGCCCCTTCCTGGAACTTTCGCCGCTGGCCGCCACGGGAATGTACGACGACGAGTCCCCCGGGGCGGGGATCATCGCCGGCATCGGCCTGGTCCACGGACGCCACGTCCTCGTCATCTCCAACGACGCCACGGTCAAGGGCGGCACGTATTACCCCATCACCGTGAAGAAGCACCTGCGGGCCCAGGAGGTGGCGCTGGAGAACCGGCTGCCGTGCATCTACCTGGTCGATTCCGGCGGCGCTTTCCTGCCCCGGCAGGACGAGGTGTTTCCGGACCGGGACCATTTCGGTCGGATTTTCTACAACCAAGCCCGGCTTTCGGCCGCGAAGATCCCGCAGATTGCGGCTGTACTGGGCTCCTGCACCGCCGGCGGCGCGTACGTGCCCGCGATGAGCGACGAAACAGTGATTGTCCGGAACCAAGGCACCATTTTCCTGGGGGGTCCACCGCTGGTGAAAGCCGCCATCGGTGAAATTGTCACAGCCGAGGAACTGGGCGGCGGGGACCTCCATTCCCGGGTGTCCGGGGTGACGGACCATCTGGCCGAGGACGACCGGCATGCGCTGGAGATTGTCCGCCGGATCGTTTCCACGCTGCCCGCCCCGGCGGCACCTGCCTGGGAGATCGCGCCCAGCCGGCCGCCCGCCGTCGAACCTGCCGAACTGTACGGCGCGGTGCCGGTGGACGTGCAGGCACCCTACAACGTGTACGAGATCCTCGCCCGGCTGGCCGACGGCAGCGAATTCCACGAATTCAAGCAGGAATACGGGTCCACCCTGGTCACCGGCTTCGCCCGGCTGCACGGCCACCCGGTTGGAATTGTGGCCAACAACGGGGTGCTGTTCAGCGAATCGGCGCTCAAGGGCGCGCACTTCATCGAGCTGTGCGACCAGCGGGGCATCCCGCTGGTTTTCCTGCAGAACATCTCCGGCTTCATGGTGGGCCGGGACTACGAGGCCGGCGGGATCGCCAAGCACGGGGCGAAGATGGTCACCGCCGTCGCCACCTGCCGGGTGCCGAAGCTGACGGTGATCGTCGGCGGCTCCTTCGGCGCCGGCAACTATTCGATGTGCGGGCGGGCCTATTCGCCGCGGTTCCTGTGGATGTGGCCGGCCAGCCGGATTTCCGTGATGGGTGGCGCCCAGGCGTCCTCGGTACTCGCCACGGTCCGGCGGGAGCAGCTGGAGGCCCGCGGCGAGGAATGGACCGCGGCGGACGAGGAGGCCTTCAAAGCACCGATCCGCGGGCAGTACGAGGCGCAGGGCAGCCCGTACTATTCCACCGCCCGGCTGTGGGACGACGGCGTAATCGACCCTGCGGACACCCGCACCGTCCTGGGGCTAGCCCTTGACGTCTGCTCGCGCGCGCCCCTGCCGGATACCTCCTTCGGTCTGTTCCGGATGTGACCGCGATGAACCCGGTGAGCAACGGAGGGTATCTCTTCGGCACCGTCCTGGTGGCCAACCGCGGCGAGATCGCCTGCCGCGTGATCTCAACGCTGCGGCGGCTGGCGATCCGCTCCGTTGCCGTCCACAGCGACGCCGACGCCGGTGCCCGCCACGTGCGGGACGCCGACGTCGCCGTGCGCATCGGTCCGGCGGCGGCGGCGGAAAGCTACTTGAGGACCGATGCCATCCTTGAGGCCGCCAAGGCCACCGGAGCGGAGGCCATCCATCCCGGCTACGGCTTCCTCAGCGAGAACCAGGCCTTCGCCCGCGCGTGCGGCGAAGCAGACATCGTGTTCATCGGCCCCGGAGTCGGGGCGCTGAACGTCATGGGGGACAAGATCCGGGCCAAGAACCACGTCGCTGCACACGGGGTTCCGGTTGTCCCGGGCCTGGCGGAGCCGGGCCTCACCGATGCGCAGCTGGCGGAGGCGGCGCAGCGGATCGGCTTCCCCCTGCTCATCAAGCCCTCCGCCGGCGGCGGGGGCAAGGGGATGCATGTGGTGGAGCGGCCCGAAGAGCTGCCGGAGGCCCTGGGCGCCGCGCGCCGGGTCGCGGCGGCCGCCTTCGGTGATGACACGCTCTTCCTGGAGCGGCTGATCGCCACCCCCCGGCACATCGAAGTCCAGGTCCTGGCGGACAACCACGGCCAGGTGATCCACCTGGGCGAGCGCGAATGCTCGCTGCAGCGCCGCCACCAGAAGGTCATCGAGGAGGCCCCGTCGCCGCTGCTGGACGCCGCCACCCGCGCCCGCATCGGCCAGGCGGCCTGCGACGCGGCGCGCAGCGTGGACTACCGCGGCGCCGGGACAGTGGAGTTCCTGGTCTCCGACGCGGCGCCGGACGAATTCTTTTTCATGGAAATGAACACGCGCCTGCAGGTGGAGCATCCGGTCACGGAACTGGTGACCGGGCTGGACCTGGTGGAGTGGCAGCTCCGGATTGCCGCCGGCCAGCCGCTGGCCCTGGCCCAGGACGATGTGGTGTTGACCGGCCATGCCGTCGAGGCCCGTGTCTACGCGGAGAGCCCGGAACGCGGCTTCCTGCCGTCCGCCGGCACGGTGCTGGCGCTTCAGGAAGCCTCCGGCGAGCACGTCCGGGTGGACAGTTCGCTGGTCCCGGGACTGGAGATCGGGTCCAGCTATGATCCGCTGCTGTCCAAGGTCATCGCCTGGGGCGCCGACCGCGGCCAGGCGCTGCGGCGGCTGGACACGGCGCTCGCCGGCACCACGGTGCTGGGCGTGGAAACCAACATCGAGTACCTGCGGATGCTGGTCAACGACCCGCAGGTGGTCGCCGGCCACCTGGACACCGGGCTGATCGAACGCACGCTGCCGGGATTCGCCTTCCGCCACCCCGGGGAGCGGGAACTCACCGCTGCCGCACTGTACCTGTACGCCCGCCGGTTCACGGCTGCCGGAGGGACGTCGCCGTGGACCTCGGCCGTCGGCTGGCGGATAGGGGAACCCCGTCCGGTCCGGGTCAGCCTTCAGGTCCCGGCGGCTGACGCCGTCGATGTTCTGGTGTGGCACTGCGGGGCAGTGGCCGTCGGAGACGGTCCCCGGCGGCCCGCGAGCCTGCAGCTATTGGATTCCGGCCGGGCCAGCCTCACCCTCGAGGGCATCACCAGCCAGCTGTGGCTGGCCCAGGAGCCGCCGGCTGCGGAACCGGCTGACCTGGAAGAACACGGCACAACGCTGTGGCTGGGCGAGGCGGGCTGGACCGTCGAAGTTCAGCTGCGCGGCCGGCGCCGCCGTCTCCAGGAGCAGCTGGCTGCGGTAGCGCGGGCGGACAGCGCCGCCCATCCCGACGTTCGCTCGCCCATGCCGGGAACCGTCGTCGCAGTGGCTGTCGAGTCCGGCGCACGGGTGGAGGCCGGCCGGACGATCCTGACCGTGGAGGCCATGAAGATGGAACACCAGTTGGCCGCGGCGGTGGCCGGAACCGTCACCGTCAACGTCCGGGCCGGGGACCTGGTCAAGGCGGACCAGGTGGTGGCGAGCATCCGCCCGGAAGCAGAACCGGAAGATGAAGGAGCCTGACCATGCCCGACTTTGAGCTCAGCGAGGAATACCAGGATCTGGCGGACACGGTCCGCGAGTTCGCCGAGGAAGTCGTGGCCCCGGTTTCCGCCCGGCACGATGAGGAACACAGCTTTCCCTATGAAGTCGTGGCGAAAATGGCGGACCTGGGCCTGTTCGGGCTGCCGTTCCCGGAGGAATACGGCGGCATGGGCGGCGACTATTTTGCCCTGTGCCTGGCCCTCGAGCAGCTCGGACGGGTGGACCAGTCCGTAGCCATCACGCTCGAAGCCGGGGTCTCCCTCGGAGCCATGCCCATCTACCGGTTCGGCACCGAGGAGCAGAAGCAGGAATGGCTGCCGCCGTTGGCCGGCGGCCGGGCGCTCGCCGCCTTCGGGCTGACCGAATCCGAGGCCGGATCGGATGCCTCCGGCACCAGGACCCATGCCGAGCTGGCGGACGGGCACTGGGTGATCAACGGCAGCAAGGAGTTCATCACGAACTCCGGTACGGAGATCACCCGGCTGGTCACGGTCACGGCCGTTACGGGAACGGCAACGCGTGCGGACGGATCGGCGCAGAAGGAAATCTCGACCATCCTGGTCCCGACGGACACCCCGGGCTTCACGGCGGAGAAAGCCTACGACAAGGTCGGCTGGAGGGCATCGGATACCCACCCGCTGACGCTGCGGGACGTCCGCGTTCCGGAAGCGAATCTGCTGGGGGAGCGGGGGCGCGGCTACGCCAACTTCGTGCAGATCCTCGATGAAGGCCGCATCGCCATCGCCGCCCTGGCCGTCGGTGCCGCCCAGGGATGCGTGGACGAGTCGGTGCGGTACGCGAAGCACCGCCGCGCCTTTGGCACGCACATCGGCGCTAACCAGTCGATCGCGTTCAAGATCGCGCGGATGAAGGCGCGCACGCATACCGCGCGGCTGGCCTATTACGATGCCGCAGCACGGATGCTGGCCGGCAAACCCTTCAAGACCGAGGCATCCATCGCTAAGTTGGTAGCTGGAGAGGCAGCCATGGACAACGCCAGGGATGCCACGCAGATCTTCGGCGGGTACGGGTTCATCAACGAGTTCACGGTGGCCCGCCACTACCGGGATTCAAAAATACTGGAAGTCGGCGAAGGAACCACGGAAGTCCAGCTGATGCTGATTGCCAGGGAACTGGGGCTGTAGCCGCGGCAGCGGCGCACCTGTCCAGGCTCCATGGCGGACTCAAGGAGGAGAACTGTGATCGACAAGGTAGTAGCCAGCGCCGCCCAGGCGGTGGCGGACATCCCGGACGGGGCGTCCCTCGCCGTCGGCGGTTTCGGACTCTGCGGGATTCCGGTCGCGCTCATCGACGCACTGCATGCGCAGGGCACCTCCGGCCTCGAGACCATCAGCAACAACTGCGGTGTCGACGACTGGGGCCTGGGCATCCTGCTGGCGGACCACCGGATCCGGCGCACCGTCAGCTCCTATGTGGGGGAAAACAAGGAATTCGCGCGCCAGTTCCTGGCCGGTGAGCTGGAGGTCATCCTCACGCCGCAGGGCACACTGGCCGAAAAGCTGCGGGCCGGCGGAGCCGGCATCCCCGCCTTCTACACCTCGGCCGGCGTCGGCACGCAGATCAGCGAAGGCGGCCTGCCCCAGAAGTACGACGGCGAGGGCGGGGTTGCGCAGGCATCCTCGCCCAAGGAGGTGCGCAGCTTCGGCGGCCAGGATTACGTCCTGGAGGAGTCGCTGCGGCCGGACTACGCGCTGGTCCATGCGCTCCGCGGGGACCGGCACGGCAATCTCGTCTTCCACGCCGCCGCGATGAACTTCAATCCGCTCTGCGCCATGGCCGGCCGGATCACCATTGCCGAGGTCGAGGAGCTGGTGGAGCCCGGCGAGCTGGATCCGGAGCATGTCCATACCCCGGGGATCTTCGTCCAGCGGGTGGTACCGGCGCCCGGCGTCGAAAAGCGGATCGAGAAGCGGACGGTATCGCTGAAAGCCCACGCTGCCCGCCCCTACGCCTCGGAGGAAGCCGTCACTCCGGGGTCGGCGCCCATTGCGGGAACCTCGCTCGGGGTGGGGCTGCCGCACGAGGAACCGGGCACCGGCGAACAATCCGACTGAACGAACAATCTACTGAGCCAGGAGGACGGACATGGAACCGGCGGACAATACGGGCCTGCGGACTTTCGATGCAGCTTCAGGGCCGCCTCCGCGGCCCGAAGTTGTGCGGCACGAAATAGCGCACGCTGACAACACGCATCCGGGCACGAAGGGCTGGACCAGGAACGACCTGGCGGCCCGGGTGGCCAAGGAGCTGAAGAACGGGCAGTACGTGAATCTGGGTATCGGCATGCCGACGCTGATTCCGAACTACATTCCCGAGGGCGTGGAGGTTGTCCTTCATTCGGAGAACGGGATCCTGGGCGTGGGGCCGTACCCGGCCGAGGACCAGCTGGATCCGGACCTGATTAATGCAGGCAAGGAAACGGTCACGGTCAATCCCGGGGCAGCGTTCTTCGATTCGTCAACCTCCTTCGGCATGGTCCGCGGCGGACACGTCGACGTGGCCGTCCTGGGTGCGATGGAAGTGGCCGCCAACGGAGACCTGGCCAACTGGATGATCCCCGGCAAGATGGTCAAGGGCATGGGCGGCGCCATGGACCTGGTCTTCGGTGCCAAGCAGCTGATCGTGATGATGGAGCACGTGGACAAGAACGGGAACCCCAAGATCCTGGAGCGCTGTACCCTGCCGCTGACCGGCAAGGGCTGCGTGGACCGCATCATCACCGATCTGGCCGTCATCGACGTGACCGGACAAGGCCTGGTGCTGCGCGAACTGGCGCCCGGAGTGTCGGTCGAGGACGTCGTGGCTGCCACCGGCGCGGAGCTGCTGGAGGAAGAACAAGAGCTGTCGGTATGAACCGGGTCATCGAACAGCGCGGCCTGTACTTCGAGGAGTTCGAGACCGGTGTCACCTATGCCCACCGGCCGGGACGCACGGTGACCGAGGCGGACAACGTCCTTTTCACCACCCTGACCATGAACACCCAGTCCCTGCACCTGGACGCAGCTTGGGCGCAAAAGCAGCCTTTCGGGCAGCGGCTGGTCAATTCCATGTTCACCCTCTCGACACTGGTCGGCTCCTCCGTGGCACAGCTGACCCAGGGAACCATCGTGGCCAACCTGGGCCTGACGGACGCGAAATTTCCGCACCCGCTCTACCACGGGGACACGATCTACTCGGAAACCGTCGTGACGGACAAGCGGCTGTCGTCATCGCGGCCCGGGCAGGGAATCGTGACGATGGAACATACGGCCCGGAACCAGGACGGCGTCGTCGTCGCCGTTGCTACCCGGGCCGTGCTGATGTGGACCGAGGAAGCCCACCGCAAGTCCCAGCTCCAGCAGGCCGGCAGCACTGCGGACTGACGGCGCAGCCAAGACGCGGCGGACAGGAGGAACCGTTCATGGACCCGTTCGCGATGGGCCCGGCCCTGCTCTTCTGCCCGGCCGACCGGCCCGAGCGCTTCGCCAAGGCCGCCCAGCGGTCCGATACCGTGATCCTGGACCTCGAGGACGCCGTGGCGGCTGCGGACAAGACAGCCGCCCGCGCCGCGCTGGTCGACAGCGGACTTGATCCGGAGCAGACGATGGTCAGGGTCAACGCCATCGGGACAGAAGACTTCCCGCTCGACCTTGACGCCCTCGCCCGGACCGATTACCGGACTGTCATGGTGCCCAAGGCGTCCAGTGCCGAACAGCTGGCTGCCGTTGCCGGATTCCGGGTCGTCGCGCTGTGCGAAACCGCGGCAGGGATCGTGAACGCTCCCGCCATCGCCGCCGCGCCTGACGTCCTCGGCCTGATGTGGGGCGCGGAGGACCTGCTGGCTTCCCTGGGCGGAACCTCCAGCCGGACCGCCGACGGCAGCTACCGCGAGGTCGCACTGCATGCCCGCTCCAGCGTCCTGCTGGCCGCCGGAGCCAACGGCAAGTCCGCGGTCGACTCGGTCTACCTGGACATCGCCGACCTGGCCGGGCTGGAGGCCGAAGCCGCCGACGCGGTCGCCAGCGGGTTCACCGCCAAGGCCTGCATCCATCCCGGCCAGGTGCCGGTGATCCGCTCGGCCTACCGCCCTTCCGCGGAGGAAGTGGAGGCAGCCGTGGCATTGCTCGAAGCGGCCCGGCACGAGCGCGGTGTCTTCCGCTTCGCCGGCAGGATGGTGGATGAGCCTGTGCTTCGGCACGCCCGGCAGACTGTTCGCCGTGCCCGGGCCATGCAGGAATAGGCTCCCGTTGACTGTGCGGGATACTGGAAGGCATGGACCTTCCCCGCCAGCCGAGCCTGTCCCTGCCGCCGTCCGCCGGAAACGGATTTACGTTCCCGGCGGACGGGAAAGTTCCGCCGCGGCGCAATGTGGTCCTCCTCGGCTCGACGGGGTCCATCGGAACCCAGGCCATCGACGTTGTGGACGCCGCCCCGGACCGTTTCCGGGTCGTCGCGCTCGCGGCCGGCGGGAACAACCTCGGCCTGATCGCGCGCCAGGCCGTCCACACCCAGGCTGAAGCCGTCGGCATTGCCGACGGCGACGCGGGCCGGCTGAAGGAAGCGATCGAGGCGGCGGCCCGTGCGGCAGGCCGGTCCGGCTATGAGCCGCAGCTGTTCGCCGGCCCGGACGCAGCGGCAACCATCGCCGCCTGGCCGGCGGCCGACGTCGTACTTAACGGCATTACCGGTTCCATCGGCCTCGCCCCGACACTCGCCGCGCTCCGGGCCGGCCACCTCCTGGCGCTCGCTAATAAGGAATCGCTGATCGTCGGCGGCGAATTGGTGCGGAATGCTGCGGGACCCGGACAGATTGTGCCAGTGGATTCGGAACATTCGGCCCTGGCCCAGGCGCTGCGTTCCGGGACCGGCGCGGAGATCGACCGGCTGGTCGTGACGGCATCTGGCGGCCCATTCCGGGGGCGGAAGCGCGCCGAACTGGCCGGCGTGACCCCGCAGGAGGCGCTGGCCCATCCCACCTGGGACATGGGCCGGATGGTGACGACGAATTCGGCGACCCTGGTCAACAAGGCCCTTGAGGTGATCGAAGCCCACCTGCTGTTCGATATCCCGCTGGACCGCATCGACGTGGTGGTCCACCCGCAGTCCGTGGTGCATTCGATGGTCCAGTTCACGGACGGTTCCACCATCGCCCAATGCTCCCCGCCGGACATGCGGCTTCCGATCGCCTTGGGCCTGGGTTGGCCGGCCCGGGTGCCGGGAGCGGCGCCGGCGTGCGACTGGACCAAGGCGGCAACCTGGACCTTCGAACCGCTCGATGAAGAAGCATTCGCCGCGGTCCGGCTGGCCAAGGAAGCGGCCGCGGAGGGCAGTACCTGCATGGCTGTCTTCAACGCGGCCAATGAGGAAGCCGTCAACGCCTTCCATGACGGCCGGATCGGGTTCCTGGACATCGTGGATACAGTCGCTGCCGTCGTGGCAGAGCATGAGGGATCCTCGGAGCTGAGCCTGGAATCCGTGCTGGCGGCCGAAAGCTGGGCACGCTTCAGGGCCCGCGAACGTTTAGGGTTGGGGGCGCCGCTGTGACGACCCTGCATCCAGCCGACCGCACGTGAAGGAATACCCGAAGGAAATCCGTTGACCGTTCTTCTTTTCATCCTTGGTGTGTTGTTCGTGGCGGTGGGCATCGCCGTTTCGATCGCACTCCATGAGGTCGGCCACCTGGTGCCAGCCAAGCTGTTCAAGGTCCGTGTAACGCAGTACATGATCGGTTTCGGCCCCACGCTCTGGTCCCGCCGGAGAGGTGAAACCGAGTACGGCGTCAAGGCCGTTCCGTTGGGCGGCTATGTGTCGATGATCGGTATGTTTCCGCCAGCCAAGGGCGACGACGGCCAATCCGTCCGCAAGTCCAGCACCGGAATGTTCCAGCAGCTGGCGGCCGACGCCCGCCAGGTCGCAGCGGAGCAGATAGGGCCCGGGGACGAGAACCGCGTTTTCTACAAGCTGCCGATCTGGAAGCGCATCATCATCATGCTCGGCGGACCGGCCATGAACCTGGTCATCGGCGTGGTCCTGTTTGCCGTCCTGATCATGGGCTTCGGCTCGCCGCAGGCAACAACGACCGTCAGCGACGTCTACCGGTGCGTCGTCCCCGCGAGCCAGCAGGCGGCGACCGGGCAGACCGACTGCACGGACACGGATCCGGTGGCTCCGGCGTTCGCGGCCGGCCTGCAGCCGGGGGACACCATCACCGAGTTTGACGGCAGGGCCGTGACCAGCTGGGAGGAAATGTCTTCCTGGATCCGGGACGCTGCCGGCCGGGAAGTGCCGATCAGCTACCTGCATGACGGGCAGGAAGTGGAGTCGACCATCACCCCGCTGCTCACCGAGCGTCCGGTTCCGGATATCGATGGCCGCCCGCTGATGGGGCCGGACAACCAGCCGGTCATGGAGGAAGTCGGGTTCATCGGCGTCGGTTCGCGTACCGAACTGGTGCCTCAGCCGGCCACCGAGGTGCTGCCGGCCGTCGGCGAGAACATCGCCAACGTCACCGGCGTCGTGCTCAACCTGCCGCAGCGGGTGGCCGACGTCGCGGAGGCGGCGTTTTCCAGCGAACCCCGGGATCCGAACGGGCCGATCAGCGTCGTCGGCGTGGGGCGCATCGCCGGCGAAATCTCCGCCATGGAGGAAGTGCCGCTCCAGTCTCGCGTCGCCACTCTGATCGGACTGCTCGGCGGCGTCAATCTGGCCTTGTTCGTCTTCAACCTGGTGCCGCTGCTGCCGCTCGACGGCGGCCATGTCGCCGGTGCGCTGTGGGAAGGGCTGAAGCGGGGAGCTGCCCGCTTGTTCAAGCGTCCCGATCCGGGTCCGTTCGATATCGCCAAACTGCTCCCGCTGACCTACGTTGTCGCCGCGCTGCTCATGGGCATGGGAGCGCTGCTGATCTACGCGGACATCGTCAAGCCGGTCAACCTGTTCGGCTGACCTCGGCCGCCACCTACCCGGAGCAGGGGAGCGGTCACCTGCCGCCCGCGAAGCCTGTCGCGCCACGCGGGCCCTCGGCAGGTAGGCTTTTGCCCATGAGTGTTTTTGCTGTGGAATACGTTTATGACGCTGAAGCGACCGACCTGATCACGGAGCACCGCCCCGCCCACCGCGCCTGGCTTGCCGAGCTGCTGCAAGCCGGGCGCCTGCTGACCTCGGGTCCCTTCGTTGACGGCAGCGGCGCCCTGCTCATCTTCACCGCAGCCGATGAGGACGAACTCAACGAGACCCTGAAGCAGGATCCGTTCGCTTCCGTCGGCGTGATTTCCGGCATGAAGACCACCGAGTGGAATCCGGTCATCGGCCTGCTTGCCAACCAGGGCTGAACCGCTGCCTAGCCAGCATTGTCAGCTTCAGAGCGCATAATTAGTAAGACGCCGGCCCGGCGTAATCGTTAACTGCCATCCAGGCACAATGGAGGACCCTTGACCTCGGTCAATCTCGGAATGCCCGCTGCACCACCGCCCGTACTTGCACCCCGTCGCAAGACACGGCAGATCAAGGTCGGCGCCGTGGGAGTCGGATCCGAATCGCCCATCAGCGTCCAGTCCATGACGACCACCCCCACGACGGACATCAACGCGACGCTGCAGCAGATCGCCGAACTCACCGCCGCGGGCTGCGACATTGTGCGTGTGGCCTGCCCCAGCGCGGACGACGCCGCGGCGCTGCCGATCATCGCGAAGAAGTCCCAGATTCCGGTTATCGCGGACATTCATTTCCAGCCCAAATATGTCTTTGCCGCGATCGACGCCGGCTGCGCCGGGGTGCGCGTCAACCCCGGCAACATCCGCAAGTTCGACGACCAGGTCAAGGAAATCGCCCAGGCTGCCAAGGACGCCGGCACCTCCCTGCGCATCGGCGTGAATGCGGGTTCGCTGGACCCCCGGCTGCTGCAGAAATACGGGAAGGCAACCCCCGAAGCACTGGTCGAATCCGCCATCTGGGAAGCCTCCCTGTTCGAAGAACATGACTTCCACGACTTCAAGATTTCCGTCAAGCACAACGACCCCGTGGTCATGGTCCGGGCCTACGAGCTCCTGGCCGAACGCGGCGACTGGCCGCTGCACCTGGGCGTGACAGAGGCCGGGCCGGCGTTCCAGGGCACCATCAAGTCCGCCACCGCCTTCGGCGCCCTGCTGTCCAAGGGCATCGGGGATACAATCCGCGTCTCCCTCTCCGCACCGCCGGTCGAGGAAATCAAGGTCGGCAACCAGATCCTGCAGTCCCTGAACCTGCGGCCGCGCAAGCTGGAAATTGTCTCCTGCCCCTCCTGCGGCCGCGCCCAGGTGGACGTCTACACCCTCGCGGACCAGGTCACCGCAGGACTGGAGGGAATGGAGGTTCCGCTGCGGGTCGCCGTCATGGGCTGTGTGGTCAACGGTCCGGGCGAAGCGCGCGAAGCCGACCTTGGCGTGGCCTCCGGCAACGGAAAAGGCCAGATTTTCGTGAAGGGTGAGGTCATCAAGACTGTTCCTGAGGACCAGATTGTTGAGACACTCATTGATGAAGCGATGAGAATTGCCGAAGAGATGGGTGGAAGCGATGGCGAGGATGCTGTCCCGGGTGGCCCCGTGGTTACGGTCAGCTGATTCTCCGCAGCTCCCGCCCTCGGATGTGCTGACCACGGGAGCTGAGGGACGCCCCCTCGAAGTTCCCGGGCAATCCTCCCTTGAGGGTCCGTGTCCGGACGGGGAGGTCCGTGTCCTTGACGACGGGGACACGGACGTCCTATGGACCCTGGTCAACCAGGACCCGGTGGCGAACATTTTCGTGGCCTCGCATCTTGAAGTGTCCGGCACCGCCGCCTCCACGTCCACCGGAGCGCGGATGCTGGGCTATTTCGACGCCGGCACAATGGTCAGTGCCTGCTGGGCCGGTGTCAATGTGGTTCCGGTAGCTGTCACGGCGGAAACCGGACCGGCTTTCGGGCAGTACCTGGGCGAATCCGGCCGCCGGTTCTCCTCGATTTTCGGGCCGGCGGAAGGCGTGCTGGCGATCTGGTCCCGCCTCCAGTGGGCCACCCCGCGGCCTTTCGATGTTCGGCCGAACCAGCCGTTGCTGGAAATCCGTACCGCGCCGAAAGTCGCCGCCAACGCCGGCCTGCGGACCACCCAGGCCAGCGAGCTGGACATCCTGCTTCCGGCCTGTGTGGCGATGTTCGAAGAGGAAGTCGGCTATTCCCCGACCTCCGGCGGCGACAACTACTACCGCCACCGCGTGCGCGGCTTCATCCAGCGCCGGCACTCGTTCATCGACGTGGATGCGGCGGGACAGGTCATTTTCAAGGCCGAACTGGGAACCGTATCCAGCAGCGCCACGCAGATTCAGGGCGTCTGGATGAATCCGGCGTACCGCGGCCAGGGGCTGAGCGCCGGCTACATGGCGTCCATGGTAAACGCTGCCCGCCAGGTGGCACCGGTAACCAGCCTCTATGTCAACGACTACAACGCCCGCGCCCTGGCCACCTATAGGGCCGTCGGGTTCGAACAGATCGGCACCTTCGCGACGGTCCTGTTTTAGCGGAGGTTCCCTGTACCCGCATCAGTTGCCGGAGTATCCGCAGAAACTAAGTGTGCTGATGGTCTCCTGCACCCTCGAGGTGGCAGGACAGCGGTACAACGTGAGCGGCGAGGAGCTACAGGCCCAGACCGAGGGCGACGAAACGTTCGCTACCGTCAGCACCCGCGACGGCGACAATACGCAGATGCTGATGCAGGTTTCGGCCGCGCAGGGGTCTTTGCTGGTCGTGGCCACGAAGACCGGAGCGGAGCTGGGGGACCAGGAACAGCAGGGGCTCGAGGACCTGGTGGATGAGGTATTCGCCAAGGATGAGGCCGAAACCGGCGGCGGACAGACGGGGACTCCGGAAACCGCAACACCGACTGACGGGCCCGCAGCGGCGGCACGCAGGCGGCAGGGCCGGCGCCGTTCACGAACCGGGGCGCGGAACCGCTAGATTAGTAGACAGTGTTTATCCGGGTCGCGGCTGCGGCCCTGCCGCCTGTCTTAAGAAACGGATTTTCAAGCGTGGTCCTTCGCCTTTCCACCCTGTTCCTGCGCACTCTGCGCGAAGACCCTGCCGACGCCGAGGTCGCCAGCCACCGGCTGCTGGTCCGCGCCGGGTACATCCGCCGCGCGGCTCCCGGCATCTACAGCTGGCTGCCCCTGGGCCTGCGGGTGCTGGGCAAGGTGGAGCAGATCATCCGCGAGGAGATGGCCGCTATCGGCGCCCAGGAAGTCCACTTCCCGGCGCTGCTGCCGCGCGAGCCGTACGAAGCCACCAACCGGTGGACTGAATACGGCGAAAACCTGTTCCGGCTGAAGGACCGCAAGGACGCGGACTACCTGCTGGCCCCCACGCACGAGGAAATGTTCACGCTGCTGGTCAAGGATCTCTACAGTTCCTACAAGGACCTGCCGGTCAGCTTGTACCAGATCCAGAACAAGTACCGCGATGAGGCCCGCCCGCGGGCCGGCCTGCTGCGTGGCCGCGAGTTCATCATGAAGGACTCCTACTCCTTCGACATCGACGACGCCGGACTGGAGGAGAGCTACCAGGCGCACCGACGTGCCTACGTGCGCATCTTCGAACGGCTGGGCCTGGAAGTTGTGGCCGTATCCGCCGTCTCCGGTGCCATGGGAGGCTCGAAGAGTGAGGAATTCCTGCACCCCACCGAGGTCGGCGAGGACACCTACGTCCGGTCCCCGGGCGGCTACGCGGCGAACGTCGAGGCCGTGACCACCGTAGTGCCGGCGGAGATCGACTACACCGACGCTCCCGCCGCCCACGTCGAGGACACCCCCGATACGCCTACCATCGAGACTCTGGTGGACGTTTCCAATGAACTGTTCCCGCTCGACGGCGGCAAGTGGACCGCCGCCGACACGCTGAAGAACGTCGTGCTCGCCGTTTCCCTGCCGACCGGCGAACGGCAGATCGTGGTCATCGGCGTTCCCGGCGACCGCGCCGTGGACCTGAAACGGGTGGAGGCCAACATCGGCGCCCACCTGCCCATCGGCGGTGAACTGGCGGTCGAAGCCGCCTCCGATGAGGACCTGAAGAAGAACCCGGGCCTGGTCAAGGGCTACATCGGTCCGGGCCTGAGCACGGACGCTCCGGTGCTGGGCCTGGAAGGCTCCACTAAGCTGCTCTACCTGGTCGATCCGCGCATCGTCCCGGGCACCCGCTGGATCACCGGTGCAAACGAGCCCGGCAAGCACGTCTACGACCTGGTTGCCGGCCGGGACTTCGGCTGGGACGGGACGATCGAGGCCGTCGAGGTCCGCGAGGGCGACGAAGCGCCGGACGGTTCCGGTCCGCTGGAAGCGGCCCGCGGCATCGAGATGGGGCACATCTTCCAGCTGGGCCGCAAATACGCCCAGGCGCTGGGCCTGCAGGTGCTGGACCAGAACGGCAAGCTCACCACGGTGACCATGGGCTCCTACGGTGTCGGCGTGACCCGGGCCGTGGCTGCCCTGGCGGAGTCCAACCACGACGCCAAGGGCCTGGTCTGGCCGCGCCAGGTGGCCCCGGCGGACGTGCACATCGTGGCCACCGGCAAGGGCGCCGAGGTATTCGAAGCAGCGGAAAAGCTGGCCGCGGACCTGGAAGCGGCCGACTTGGAGGTCATTTACGACGACCGCCCCAAAGTGTCCCCGGGCGTGAAGTTCGGCGATGCCGAGCTTATCGGGGTCCCCACCATCCTGGTGGTCGGCCGCGGCCTGGCGGACGGCGTCGTCGAAATCAAGGACCGGGCCACCGGCGTAGCGGAGAATGTCGCGCTGGCGGACGCCGTCGCGTATCTCCGGAATCTGGTTGGCTGAGCGCGTCCTGCCGTGGTTTCCGGCCTGGAGGAGGTCCAGCTCGCCACCATCCTGCTGGTGGTGGCGGCTGGTTTCGCCGCCGGCTGGGTTGACGCCGTCGTCGGCGGTGGGGGCCTGATCCAGCTGCCGGCGCTGCTGCTGGTCCCCGGCATCAGCCCGGTACAGGCCCTGGCGACCAACAAGATGGGGTCCATCTTCGGCACCACCACCAGCGCCGTCACGTATTTCCGGCGGGCGCATCCGGACCTGAAGACTGCCCTGCCCATGGCCGCGGTCTCCCTGGCCGGCAGTTTCGGCGGAGCGGTGCTGGCGGCGTCGCTGCCGGCGTCGGTCTTCAAGCCGATTATCGTGGCGGCCCTGATCGCGGTTGCGGTCTTCACCGCGCTGCGGCCGACGGTCGGCACGCTCACCGCGCTGCGCTACCGGGGTGCGCGGCATTACGGCACCGCAGCCGTCGTCGGCGCTGTCATCGGCTTCTACGACGGGCTGATCGGACCGGGTACAGGGTCCTTCCTGATCATCGCGCTGGTGGCGCTGCTGGGCTATAACTTCCTGGCCGCCAGCGCGAAGGCCAAGATCGTCAACATGGCCACCAACCTGGGCGCCCTGCTGTTTTTCCTGCCGCACGGCTCTGTGCTCTGGGGCCTGGGACTGGTGCTGGGGCTGGCCAATATGGCCGGCGGCTATCTGGGCGCCCGGATGGCCGTCAAACAGGGCAGCGGATTCATCCGGATCGTGTTCCTGGCGGTCGTGGCTGCGCTGATCGTCAAGCTCGGTTACGACGTGTGGGTGGAGAATCTGGCGCCTGCCACATCCCTGTAGGCCATCACGCCCCGGCGTCCGTGACGGAGGTTTGCGGTGCCGGGCCGGTGCCCGGTACCTCTGTTTCCGGCAGGTCCATTCCAGGCAGCGGCTCAGGATCCTCCGTCCAGGCGAGCCGCTGGGCCGACGTTTCCAGCAGCCGTCCGATGGCCCACCTCCGGTCATCGCCGCCGCTCAATCCAACGAGGTCCGCATAGAGGCTTGCGAGGTCATCTTCGACCGCAGCCAACCCTGCGGCCGGTGCCGCCATGAAGTCGGCCGGAAGCCGGTAGCCCGGCTCCGGCCCGGGCAGCGTCCGGCAGGAATCTTCCGCCAGCTGCGCGGCCTCGCCGGCAGCCGCCCGGTGGGCCTCCAAAAGGGCTGCCGCCGCGCCGGCCCCGGGGGCGGGGAGACGGGCGGCGGCGACCTCGTAGGCATAGACTGTGCGGCGCTCGGCCTCCAGGGCCGCGGCCAGGCTATCAGTGCCGTCCCCGGCGGCCGGATTTGCGCCCTGGTCTGAGGCTTGGTCTGCGGCTTGGGCCGCGGTCGCGGAACCGCTGGGGCATGATGTCGGCGAAGCCGATGGGGCAGGTGAAGCAGAGGTGCCCGGGGAAGCGGAAGCGGCCGCGGTTGCTCCGGGATCGGCGGCCCCGGGAGCGGGAGCCCCTGGATCGGGGACCGGTGCGGGAGCCGGCAGTCCGGTAGCTTCCGCCAGCCGGACCGCCTGCAGCCACTGGCCGGTTCCAACGGAGGCCAACAGCCGCGCCATCCCGGGCTCGACCTCCGCGGCCCGGGCAAGGTTGGTGCGGGAGGATTCGGCCAGGGCGTCGACCAGTCCGGGGAACGACGGCGGTGCATCCGTTCCGCGGGAAGCTGACGCTGTCCCGGAGGCCGTTGGGGCTGTGGTTTTGGCTGAAGTTAGGGCCGGGCCCGTTCCATCAAGGCCCGATCCATCAAGGCTCAGGGCCGCCGCCTGCCGGCGCAGCAGCTCCGCCGATTCCAGCAGGGCGCCCCCGGCGGGAGCAGCTGCCGCGGCAGCACCAAGTGCTGCAGCGTCCTGCGCCAGTTCGAGCGCGCCGCGCTCCGCTTCCAGTCTGGCAACTTCGGTGGCGCTGGGCGGCTCCGGCTCGGAGGGTTCGCCCATCACCATTGTCCCCAGGCCGACCACGATGCAGGCGATGAGCAGGAGGAGGAGGCCCCTGCCCGCGACCCTGCCAACGGAGGCCGAGCTGCCCTGCCGCGGGCCGCCGTCGTTCTTTCCGGCCGAATCTTTCACAACAGTTGATGATGCCATGTCCGGCGCCCCTTCCCGGCGGCCGATGCACCGAGTCGTCTGGAAAGTCGCTACGCTAGTGCCTACAACATCATCAAGTGGGAGGCAGCCATGGCGGTTCGGCCAGATAACGAATCCCCGAAAAAGGCATCAGGCAGAACGACAGCCAAAACCGCAGCCAATCCGGCAAACCATGCCGAAGCCGGACGCATCCGTGGACTTCTCGAACCGACCGTCATCCGCCACAACCTGTACCTCGAAGATGTCGATATCCGTGTCCACGGCAGCCACCGGACCGTCCACGTCGTCGTGGACCTGCCGGAAACGGAGACCGGCGGCGTGGGGCTGGACCTGATTTCCGAAGTGTCCCGCGACCTTTCCGCCGTACTCGATGCGGACCCGTATGAGTATCGGCATCCGTACGACCTTGAAGTGTCATCGCCCGGGGCCACCCGGCCGCTGACCGAACCGCGGCACTGGCGCCGCGCGCTGGGACGCATGATCAAGATCAAGGTCATCCACGGTGATGATGTGACCGGCCGGCTGCTGGAAGTGGCCGGGGACGGCGTGACGGTCCGGCCGGAGCTGCCGGTGAAGAAGGGCATGAAGCCCAAGCACGGGGAGCCGGTCCACCTGCCGTTCGAGAAGATCCGCCGGGGAACGGTTGAGATCGAGTTCGCCCGGCCAGGGGAAGACCCCGGACCTGCAGAAGACTTTGACGACGGCGACGACGTCGGAACCGCTGAGAAACACCACGGCTGAGGAGGCCTGACTTGGACATCGACATGAGCGCACTGAGGCTGCTGGAGCGTGAGCGGGACATCCCGCTGGACCTGCTGATTCCCACTATCGAGCAGGCCCTGCTGATTGCCTACCACAAGACCCCGGGCGCCCAGCAGCATGCCCGGGCGGAGCTGGACCGCAAGTCCGGGCACGTCACCATCTGGGCCACAGAAGTGGACGACGACGGCACCGCGGTCGGCGAGTTCGACGACACGCCGACAGGCTTCGGCCGCATCGCCGCCAGCACGGCCCGCCAGGTTATCCTGCAGCGGCTGCGTGACGCCGAGGACAACAACATCCTGGGCGAGTTCAAGGGCAAGGAAGGCGAGCTTGTCGCCGGCCAGATCCAGCAGGGCAACAATCCGCACATGATCCAGGTCAACCTGGGCGCAGTCGAAGCCCTGCTGCCGCCGCCGGAGCAGGTTCCGGGCGAGTCCTACCCCCATGGGGCGCGCCTGCGCGCGTTCGTGCTTGATGTGCACCGCGGGATGAAGGGCCCCTCGATTACGCTTTCCCGCTCCCACCCCGGGCTGGTACGCAAGCTGTTCGAACTCGAAGTCCCCGAAATCGCGGACAAGTCGGTCGAGATCGTGGCCCTGGCCCGTGAAGCCGGGCACCGGACCAAGATCGCGGTGAAGGCGAACACCCCGGGCATCAACGCCAAGGGAGCCTGTATCGGTGAAATGGGGTCGCGGGTCCGCGCCGTCATGACGGAACTGAACGACGAGAAGATCGACATCGTCGACTACAGCGACGATCCTGCGACTTTCATCGCGAACGCGCTGTCGCCGTCGCGCGTTTCTTCGGTGACCATCACGGATGCGGCCACCCGTTCGGCCCGCGTCGTGGTGCCGGACTACCAGCTGTCGCTGGCCATCGGCAAGGAGGGCCAGAACGCCCGGCTGGCGGCCAAACTGACCGGTTGGCGCATCGATATCGCCTCCGATGCCGCCCATGCGGGCTAGCTCCGGAACAGCGGTACAGGAGTGCAGTAAGCGCCGGGTTCGTGGTCCGGCGGTGGTAGGGGCTAGAATGGATGAGGCCGGGTCAATCGACGCTGAAAATCATGACGTTGTACAGCACAAACATGTGCCGCAACGGACCTGCATCGGTTGCAGGCGTCAGGATGACCAGGCTGTTCTGTTGCGGCTGGCGCTTGCCGATGCCGGCGGCGTACGTGCCGCTGTCGTCGATGAACACCGCCGACTGCCCGGCCGCGGTGCCTGGATGCACCGAAGCCCGGCTTGCATGGCGTTAGCCTTGAAACGGCGGGCGTTCAACCGTTCCTTCAAAGGGGCGGTCGATACGCAGGCAGTGGAAAGCTGGTTCCACGCACTGGGGCAGGCTCCTGCCCGGAGCGCGTCCAAAAATACCGTCCAACCTGAAAGCGGGTCAGAAAACTGATGGAAACCCGATGAGTGCCTTGTGATGAGTACTTCATTGTGCTCTGCAAAAGCCCTTTCAGCTGCGTTCGCGGCCGGGGGCTGCAGTAGGAAATAGACGGTTCGTACCTGGCTCGGTGCGGACCGAGACAGGAGAAATGTGGCCAAGGTCCGCGTACACGAGCTCGCAAAAGAACTCGGTATCACCTCTAAAGATGCAGTAGCAAAGCTGCAGGAACTGGGCGAGTTCGTTCGCTCCGCCTCATCGACGATTGAGGCTCCCGTTGTCAGGAAGCTGCGGGATGCCTTCCCGGCAGCCGGCGCCGGCAAGTCCGACGCTGCGCCCAAGGCCGCCCCCAGGGCAGCCAGGCCGGCCGCCCCGGCTGCAGCTGCACCGGCAGCACCCGCTGCTCCGGCGGCTCCGGCACCGAAGCAGGAGGGCGCCCCCAAGCCCGCGGCTGCCGCTGTGGCACCTGCCCAGGCTCCCGCCCCGGCAGTGCAGTTCAAGCCCGCCCCCGCGGCTCCCGCCCCGGGCCCGAAGCAGGACGTCGCAGGGCCCAAGCCCGGCGCCCGGCCTGCACCGCGTCCGGCAGCGGCAGCTTCCTCGGCCCAGGCCGAGTCCAAGCCGGCTCCTTCGGCGCCGCGCCCCGGCGGCGCACCCCGTCCCGGCGCTCCGCGTCCGGGCAACAACCCGTTTGCCACGTCCCAGGGCATGCCGCGTTCCGGCGGTCGCCCCGGCGGCGGTGAGCGCGGTGACCGCTCCGGCGCTCCCCGTCCGGGCAACAATCCGTTTGCTACTTCGCAGGGCATGCCCCGTCCGGGTGGACGCGGCGACGGCGGTGCCGCAGGTCCGCGTCCGGCTCCGGGTCAGGGCGGTCCCCGTCCGGCTCCCGGCCAGGGCGGTCCCCGTCCGGCCGCTCCGCGTCCCGGGGCGCCGCGCCCCGGTGCCCCGCGCCCCGGTGCACCCCGTCCGGGTGCGCCCCGTCCGGGCGCTCCCGGCGGCCAGCGTCCGACCCCGGGCATGATGCCTAACCGCACCGAACGTCCGGCTCCGGCCGGTGCCGGCCGCGGACGTCCGGCTGGACCCGGCCGCCCCGGTGGTGCTCCGGGCGGTGCTCCCGGTGCCGGCGGCGGTGCACCCGCCGGTGGTGGCTTCGGCAAGGGCGGCCGCGGACGTGGCGGTACCCAGGGTGCCTTCGGCAAGGGAGGCGCCGGCCGCGGCAAGCAGCGCAAGTCGAAGCGGGCAAAGCGGCAGGAACTGGAGCAGATGAGTGCTCCGTCGCTGGGTGGCGTGAGCGTACCCCGCGGCAATGGCGAGACGGTGATCCGTCTGCGCCGTGGTTCCTCCATTACCGACTTCGCCGACAAGATCGAGGCGAACCCGGCAGCGCTGGTCACGGTGCTGTTCCACCTCGGTGAAATGGCGACCGCCACGCAGTCCCTGGACGAGGAAACCTTCGACGTTCTCGGCACCGAGCTTGGCTACAAGATCCAGGTTGTTTCGCCGGAGGACGAGGAGCGCGAGCTGCTCGACTCCTTCGACATCGACCTGGAGGCTGAACTCGAGGCCGAAGGCGACGAGGACCTGGAGAAGCGTCCGGCTGTCGTCACCGTCATGGGTCACGTCGACCACGGTAAGACCCGCCTGCTCGACGCCATCCGCAACACCAAGGTTGTTGAGGGTGAGCACGGCGGCATTACCCAGCACATCGGTGCCTACCAGATCGGCTTCCAGCACGACGACAGGGAACGCCGGATCACCTTCATCGATACCCCGGGCCACGAGGCGTTTACCGCCATGCGTGCCCGCGGTGCGAAGGTCACCGACATCGCAATCCTGGTGGTCGCAGCCGATGACGGCGTCATGCCGCAGACGGTGGAAGCACTCAACCATGCGCAGGCGGCCGGCGTGCCGATCGTCGTTGCGGTGAACAAGATCGATAAGGAAGGCGCCAACCCGGAGAAAATCCGCGGCCAGCTGACCGAATACGGCCTGGTTCCCGAAGAATACGGCGGCGACACCATGTTCGTGGACGTTTCCGCGCGCCAGAACCTGCACATCGACGACCTGCTCGCGGCTGTCCTGCTGACCGCCGACGCTGCGTTGGACCTGCGGGCCAACCCGAACAAGGACGCCCGCGGTATTGCCATCGAAGCGAACCTGGACAAGGGCCGCGGTGCGGTGGCTACCGTGCTGGTCCAGTCCGGTACGCTGCATGTCGGTGACACGATTGTGGCCGGTACGGCCCACGGCCGCGTCCGCGCCATGTTCGACGAGAACGGCGATGCGGTCGAGGCCGCAACCCCGTCCCGTCCGGTCCAGGTGCTGGGTCTGTCTTCGGTGCCGCGCGCCGGCGACACCTTCCTGGTGACCGACGACGAGCGGACTGCCCGCCAGATCGCCGAGAAGCGCGAGGCAGCCGACCGCAACGCAGCCCTGGCCAAGCGCCGCAAGCGCATCAGCCTGGAGGACTTCGACAAGGCCGTTGCCGAGGGCAAGGTCGACACCCTCAACCTCATCCTCAAGGGTGACGTGTCCGGTGCCGTTGAAGCCCTGGAGGACTCGCTGCTCAAGATCGACGTCGGCGAGGAAGTCCAGCTGCGCGTCATCCACCGCGGTGTGGGTGCCGTCACGCAGAACGACGTCAACCTGGCCACCGTTGACAACGCCATCATCATCGGCTTCAACGTTCGTCCCGCGGAACGCGTGGCGGACCTGGCCGACAAGGAAGGCGTGGACATGCGGTTCTACTCGGTCATCTACGCGGCGATCGAGGACATCGAGATGGCCCTCAAGGGCATGCTCAAGCCGGAGTTCGAGGAAGCCCAGCTGGGCACGGCCGAGGTCCGCGAGGTGTTCCGTTCCTCCAAGTTCGGCAACATTGCCGGTTCGATCGTCCGCTCGGGCGTCATCCGCCGTAACACCAAGGCACGCCTGGTGCGCGACGGTGTGGTGGTGGGGGACAACCTCACGGTCGAGTCGCTGCGGCGCTTCAAGGACGATGCTACGGAGGTCCGGACGGACTTCGAGTGTGGTATCGGTCTGGGGTCGTTCAACGACATCAAGGAAGGCGACATGATCGAGACCTTCGAGATGCGCGAGAAGCCGCGCGTCTAGGTTTTGCATTGCGGGGCCGCCGGATTTTTCGGCGGCTCCGCCCCTTCACGCGACGGCTCAGGACATTCTGTCCTGGGCCGTCGCGCTCCGACAGGCCCGATGCCACTCCCGGGCCGCCGATCAATTCGACGGCAGTCGGGTCCCCGGCTTTCGTCGTAGACTCGCTTAAGTGGGTGGCACGTAACGTTTCAGTACGACGCCGGTGCTTGCCGGCGTCGTACGACCCATGTTTTTTAGGAGGGGTTATGGCTGATCCAGCACGGGCTGCGAAGTTGGCTGACCGGATCAAGGTTGTTATTGCCAGGGCGCTGGAGCGGAGGGTGAAGGATCCGCGGCTGGGTTTCGTGACCATTACGGACGCGCGGGTAACCAACGATCTGCAGCATGCGACCGTCTACTACACCGTGTTTGGTTCCGCCGAAGAGCAGGAAGGGACCCGCAAGGCGCTTGAATCGGCCAAGGGCATCCTGCGCTCCGAGGTGGGCCGGAACATCACCGCACGCCTGACCCCCACCCTGGAATTCGTACCGGACGAGATCCCGGTCAATGCCAGCCACCTGGAGGAGTTGCTGCGCACGGCGAAGGCGCGGGACGCCGAGGTTGCTGCACTGGCACATGGTGCCGAGTTCGCAGGAGATCCGGATCCGTACAAGCGCGACGAAGAGATCGATGAGGACGCGCCGGACGACGCCGACGCCGGCCACGGCGGGATCGACGAAGAGGGCTTCGAGGACGAGAAGCGCTGACATTGATGGGAAACGACAGCCAGCCGGTCCGTTCCGGACTGATCATCGTTGACAAACCGCAGGGCTGGACCAGCCACGACGTCGTCGGACGCATGCGGCGCCTGGCCGGCACACGGAAGGTGGGCCACGCCGGCACACTCGACCCCATGGCCACCGGCGTGCTGATCGTAGGCATCAACAAGGCAACCCGGCTGCTGACCTACATCGTCGGCACCTCCAAGACCTACACGGCCACCATCCGCCTGGGCCAGTCCACCATCACAGATGATGCGGAGGGAGAAGTCACCCGCGAGGTGATCGCCGCCGCTGTCACCGAGGAGGCCATCCGCGCCGCGGTGTCCGGCCTGACCGGGGCCATCGAGCAGGTGCCCAGCAGCGTCTCCGCCATCAAGGTCAACGGCGAGCGCTCCTACAAGCGCGTCCGCTCGGGTGAGGAAGTGAAGCTGGCGGCGCGTCCCGTGACGGTCCACCGCTTCGAGATCCACGGCATCCGCCGCGCCCGCGGCGGCAAGGTCCTGGACGTCGATGTGACCGTCCAATGCTCCTCCGGCACGTATATCCGTGCACTGGCGCGGGACCTGGGTGAGGCGCTGGGGGTCGGCGGCCATCTGACTGCACTGCGCCGTACCCAGGTCGGTCCCTACACGATCGGCCAGGCCCGAACGCTCGAGCAGCTCGCTGCCGATCTCGCGATGCTGGATCTCGACGACGCCGCCCGCGCTCTGTTCACCTGCCGCGACCTGAGCGCCGAGGAGGCGGACAATCTGTCCTTCGGCCGCCGGATCCCGGCCACCGGTCCCGGGAGTGCCGCCGACGGTCCCATGGCGGCGTTCGCGCCGGACGGCAGGCTGGTGGCGCTGCTGGAGGACAAGGGGGAGACGGCCAAGCCGCTGCTGGTGTTCGCCCCCAGTACGGAATCCGGGCCGGGTACGGAAGCAGGTCGGAACTGATGCCGCTGGACGGATACTTCTACGCGTCGCTGATCGTCGGCCTGGCCTCGACCGTGATCTGCGTCGTCGCTGCGGTGCGCAGGCTGGGGCCCAACGACGTCACCATCCTGTCGGTGGCCGCCGTCGAACTGGTGCTGCTGGTCTACCTGGTCGGCTCCATCATCGGCTCGGTGACCGGCGCCGGCCCGGCCGGCCCGGCCATCGAATTCTGGGGCTACGTGCTCACGGCGCTGATCCTGCCGGTTGGCGCGGTGTACTGGTCCCTGCTGGAGCGGTCGTTCTGGAGCAACTACGTGCTCGCGGCGCCGGGAATCGTCGTCTTCATCATGATGGCCCGGATGAACCAGCTCTGGTATGGTCCCGTCGCGGCATGACCGGAATCCCACCGACCGGGATCCCACTGAAGGAACAAAAGGACACAATGAGCAGGAACACTGAAAAGCGTACGACGGCGACAACAGGCGCAGCGCCGCCGCGCACCGCAGCTGCCGCTTCCTCGCGCGCCGTGGGCCCGGGCCGCCTGATAGTCGCGGTCTATGCCATCTTCGCCGCCGCCTCCTCGGCGCGGGCGGGCTTCCAGATCGCCACCAAATTCGCCGAGGCGCCGCTGGCCTACCTGCTCTCCGCCTTCGCCGCCGCGGTCTACATCCTGGCCACCGTCGCGCTGGCGAGATCCGGGCTGCGCTGGTACTGGATTTCGGTCGCAGCGGTAAGCATCGAGCTGCTCGGCGTGCTGGCCGTTGGCCTGCTGGGGATACTGGACCCGGCCGCCCTGCCCGATGACACGGTGTGGTCCGGTTTCGGCCGTGGCTACGGGTACGTGCCGCTGGTGCTGCCGCTGGTCGGTTTGGCCTGGCTGTACCGCAACCGTCCGCGGGCGTCCTGAGGCCGGGGAAGCCGTGGCCGGCCGCGAAGGTGACCCTCTCGACGTCGTACCCCACGTCCCGGTGCTGCGCGGCCACGCGGTGGCGCTGCGCGCGCTGGTCGATGGCGACGTCGGCCGTCTGGCGGCGTACTGCCGGGATCCGGAAGCTGTCCGCTGGACCACGGTGCCCCGGGAGTATTCGGAGCGCGACGCCCGTGCCTTCGTCCATGAGCAGGTGCCGCAGGGCTGGACGGACGGACGCATCCTGACCTTCGCCGTGGCCGATGCCGGCACCGATGCGCTGCTCGGCACCATCGACCTGCACGGCATCCGGCCGGGCGCCGCCAAGGTGGGGATCAACATCGGCCCCGGGGCGCGGGGGACCGGTGCGGCGGAGGAAGCCTGCCGGCTGCTGCTGGATTATGCCTTCGACCAGCTGAATCTGCAGATCGTGGCATGGGAAGCCATGGTGCCCAATTGGCCCAGCCGGAAACTGGCCTGGAAACTGGGGTTCCGGCTGGAAGGGACAGTGCGGGGCCTGCTGGACGACCGTGGGACCCCCGCCGACGGCTGGGTCCTGACGCTGGCCAAGCACGATCCGCGTCGACCGCAGCAGCCCTGGGATGACGCCGCGGTCCCGCTGGCGTGCCAGTATCCGGGCGTCGATCGCGTGTAGGGACTGTGGCCGGTGCCGGTATAAGGGCATCGATCGCGCATAATGGAAAAGTCGCCCGCGCCACAGGAGGCGCCGCGCGGCGGGGACCAGCTTGTCGAGACGCATAGAGGAGCCTTCGTGTACTACTGGAAAGACCTGGCCGACGTACCTTCCGGCTTCGGTCCATCGGTGGTGACCGTTGGTAATTTCGACGGCGTGCACCGCGGCCACCAGCAGGTCCTGGGCCGGTTGGTGCAGGCCGCCCATGAGCAATCCGCCCGGGCCGTGGCGGTGACGTTCGATCCGCACCCGGCCCAGGTGCACCGGCCCGACCAGGCACCGCAGCTGATCATGGGCCTGGACGACCGGCTCGAACTGATGGGAGCTGCCGGCCTCGATGCGGTCCTGGTGATGCATTACACCCTTGACCTGGCCCAGCTGACGGCGGAGGATTTTGTCCGTACCGTGTTCGTCGAGACCCTCAGCGCCACGGGCGTGGTGATCGGGCATGACACCCGGTTCGGCCGCGGCAACAGCGGGGATGTGGACACCATGGTGGAACTCGGCAGGAAGTTCGGTTTCACCGTGCAGGTGGTAGACGAGTACGCCTCCTTCACCTCCCACCCCACGGAGACCCATCCCTCCGACCTGAAGCAGCCGGATGAGCGCCGCTGCTCGTCGACCTGGGTGCGCGAGGCGCTGCGTGAAGGGAACGTGGAGACCGCCGCCGTCGTCCTGGGCCGGCCCCACCGGATGCGCGGGGAAGTGGTGCACGGTGCCGCGCGGGGACGCGAACTCGGTTTTCCCACGGCCAATCTCTCTTTTGCCTCCACCGGGTTCATTCCGGCGGACGGTGTGTACGCCGGTTGGCTGCGCGATGAGGCCGGCCGCCGCTGGCCCGCGGCCATCTCCGTGGGCTCCAACCCGACCTTCGACAACGTCAGCCGCCAGGTCGAGGCGCATGTAATTGACCGGCCGGAGGAGCCGCTGGAGGATTTTGACCTGTACGGGCAGACCGTCGTCGTCGAATTCGTCGCGCGGCTGCGCGGCATGGTGGCCTACACCGGGCCGGAGGCCCTGATCGACCAGATGCGCCTGGACGTGAAGCAGACGCACGATCTGCTGTCCGCCGAAACCGCAGTTTCCGACGCGGCGGGCCGGCGCTGAGCGGCTCTTTCGACATTCCGGAGCGCCAGCGGGTAAACTTGTCAAGGATTTGGCTGCGGTCCGTGGTTGCTGAATCCCGCCATCCCCCGGCCCAGCGCCGGAAGGGTCTGGTGTCCCCGGCAGCGAAGTGCTGATCCGGGCCTGCACGGCACAATCTTCCAGGAGTTACACGTGGCACTTGACGCCGCCATCAAGCAGGAAATCATCAAGGAATACGCTCTGACCGAGGGTGACACCGGTTCGCCCGAGGTCCAGATCGCTGTGCTGTCACGGCGCATCTCCGATCTGACCGAGCACCTGAAGATGCACAAGCACGACCACCACACCCGCCGCGGCCTGATGGCCTTGGTTGGTCGCCGTCGCCGTATGCTGACCTACCTGCAGAAGACTGATATCGCACGCTACCGTTCGCTCATTGAGCGCCTCGGCCTGCGCCGATAGCTAGACTGTAAGGCGGCACCCCTCCCGCGGGGCGCCGCCTTACAGCTGTATAACTGAATAATCCACAACTGAACAGGAGCCGACCAGCATCGCGCATTCGCGGTCCTCGGTAGTGATCTCCGGGATCCGCGCTGAAGCAGCGGCGGGCCCGTGGGTCTCGATCGAAGACCGGGTGTCGTACAGGTCCCGGGCCGGGCTGGCATCGCCAGCCGGTCCCGCAATGGAACTGGGCTGATGCCGGTTGCCTCCGCATACAAGAAACGGAGGTGACTCTCATGGAGGGTCCCGAGATTCAATTCGCAGAGGCGGTCATTGACAATGGCCGCTTCGGTTCACGCACCGTTCGCTTCGAGACCGGCCGCCTTGCCCAGCAGGCTGCGGGTTCGGCCATGGTCTACATCGACGAGGACACCGCACTGCTGTCCGCCACCTCCGCCGGCAAGAGCCCGCGCGAGGGCTTCGACTTCTTCCCGCTGACCGTCGACGTCGAAGAGCGCATGTACGCGGCCGGCCGCATTCCCGGCTCGTTCTTCCGCCGCGAAGGCCGTCCGTCCACCGACGCGATCCTGGCCTGCCGCCTGATCGACCGTCCGCTGCGCCCGGCCTTCGTCAAGGGCCTGCGCAACGAGGTCCAGGTCGTCGTCACGGTGCTGGCCATCAACCCGGACGAGCTGTACGACGTGGTTGCCATCAACGCGTCCTCCATGTCCACCCAGCTGTCCGGCCTGCCGTTCTCCGGCCCGATCGGCGGCGTGCGCGTTGCCCTGGTCGATGACAAGCAGGGCGAGCCGCAGTGGGTTGCCTTCCCGAAGCACTCGCAGCTCGAGAACGCCGTCTTCGACATGGTCGTGGCCGGCCGCATCGCAGGCGACGACGTCGCGATCATGATGGTCGAGGCTGAGGCGACGGACAACTCCTGGAAGCTGATCAAGGAAGACGGCGCCCCCGCTCCCACCGAGGAGGTCGTGGCCGAGGGTCTGGAGGCTGCCAAGCCGTTCATCCGCGCCCTGTGCGAGGCCCAGAGCGACCTGGCGTCCCGCGCCGCCAAGCCGGAGATCGAATTCCCGGTCTTCCGCGACTACGAGGACGACGTCTTCGCCGCCGTCGAATCCGCCGCCGGAAGCCGCCTGACCGAGATTTTCGCGATCGCGGACAAGCAGGAGCGCAACAGCGCCGCTGACGAATTCCGCGCCGAGGTCATCGCCCGGCTGGCCGGATCCGAGGAAGCCGAATTCGCCGGCCGCGAGAAGGAAATCGCCGCAGCGTTCCAGTCGGTCACCAAGAAGGTCGTACGCCAGCGCATCCTGCGCGACCAGGTCCGCATCGACGGCCGCGGTCTGACGGATATCCGCACGCTCACCGCCGAGGTCGAGGTCCTGCCGCGCGTGCACGGCTCGGCCATCTTCGAGCGCGGGGAAACCCAGATCATGGGCGTCACCACGCTGAACATGCTCAAGATGGAGCAGCAGATCGACTCCCTGTCGCCGGAGAAGACCAAGCGCTACATGCACAATTACAACTTCCCGCCGTACTCCACCGGTGAGACCGGCCGCGTCGGTTCCCCGAAGCGCCGCGAGATCGGCCACGGCGCCCTGGCCGAGCGCGCACTGGTTCCGGTGCTGCCTTCGCGCGAGGAGTTCCCGTACGCCATCCGCCAGGTTTCCGAGGCACTGAGCTCCAACGGTTCCACCTCGATGGGCTCGGTCTGCGCTTCGACGCTGTCCCTGCTCAACGCCGGTGTGCCGCTGAAGGCTCCGGTGGCGGGCATCGCCATGGGCCTGGTCTCCGACGAGGTCGACGGTCAGACCCGCTACGCGGCGCTGACCGACATCCTGGGTGCCGAAGACGCCTTCGGCGACATGGACTTCAAGGTGGCCGGCACCTCCGACTTCGTCACCGCGATCCAGCTGGACACCAAGCTGGACGGCATCCCGGCCTCCGTGCTGGCTGCGGCCCTGAAGCAGGCCCGCGAAGCCCGCCTGCACATCCTCGGCGTCATGAATGCAGCCATCGAGGGTCCGGATGAGATGAGCGAATTCGCACCGCGGATCATCGCCATCAAGATCCCGGTGGACAAGATCGGCGAGGTCATCGGCCCGAAGGGCAAGATGATCAACCAGATCCAGGAGGACACCGGCGCGGACATCTCCATCGAGGACGACGGCACCGTGCTGATCGGCGCCACCGAGGGCTCATCGGCCGAGGCGGCCCGGTCGGCGATCAACGCAATCGCCAACCCGCAGGTCCCCGAGGTCGGCGAGCGCTACCTGGGCACGGTCGTGAAGACCACCACCTTCGGTGCCTTCGTCTCGCTCACCCCGGGCAAGGACGGCCTGCTGCACATCTCCGAGCTGCGCAAGCTGGCCGGCGGCAAGCGCGTGGACACCGTCGAGGACGTCGTCTCCGTGGGCCAGAGGGTCCAGGTGGAGATCACCAAGATCGACGACCGCGGCAAGCTGTCCCTGGCTCCGGTCGTCGCCGAGGCGGACGCTCCCCGCGAGCACTCGGAGTCCCCGGCGGAGGGCAACGGCGACAACGGCGCCGATGTTCCCCGGGTGCACGCCGAGTCCGCTGCTGAAGGCGACGCCAGCTAGGCATGGCCGTCGTTCGTTTGCCGCTGACCGCCCACACGCCGGCGGAGCCCCGCACCGCGGGGACCGCCGGCGCGGGTCCGGCTGCCGTCGGGCTTGAGGGCGATCCGACCATCATCTACGGGGAGGCGGGCGGCGCCCTGGTGCGCCGTTCCGTCCTGCCCGGCGGTGTGCGGGTGCTGACCGAGGCCATGCCCGGCCAGCGGTCGGCGAGCATCGGGTTCTGGATCGCTGTTGGCTCCCGGGATGAAGCCGAGGGCCAGCACGGTTCGACCCATTTCCTTGAGCATCTGCTGTTCAAGGGCACCAAGCGCCGTACGGCGCTGGAAATCGCCTCGGCCTTCGACGAGGTGGGCGGGGAGTCCAATGCGGCCACCGCTAAGGAAAACACCTGCTACTACGCGCGTGTCCTGGACAGCGACCTGCCGATGGCTATCGACGTCATCTCGGACATGGTCACCTCCGCTGTCCTGGATCCGAACGACCTGGAGCAGGAACGGGACGTCATCCTCGAAGAGATCGCCATGGACAGTGACGATCCGGCGGACGTCGCCCACGAGAAGTTCGTCGAGGCGGTGCTGGGCGGCCATCCGCTGGCCCGCCCCATCGGCGGCTTCCCGGAGGCGATCCGGGCCGTCTCCCGGGAATCGGTGTGGGACCACTACCGGCGCTACTACCGCCCGGATGAATTGGTGGTCACCGCAGCGGGAGGCCTGGAGCACGACGCCGTCTGCCGGCTGGTGCTCGACGCCCTCCACAGCGCGGGCTGGGAACTGGCGGACGGCGCTGCCCCGGTGTCCCGCCGCGCCACCGACCGTGCCGTCATCGCCGGCACTGCCGGCGTCCACGTGTACAAGCGCGCCGTCGAGCAGGCCAATATCGTGATGGGCTGCCCGGCGCTCACGGCCACGGACGAGCGCCGCTTCGTCATGAGCGTCCTCAACGCCGTGCTCGGCGGCGGCATGTCGTCACGGCTGTTCCAGGAGATCCGCGAAAAGCGCGGGCTCGCCTACGCTACCTATTCCTTCTCCGCGGCCTATGCGGACGCGGGGTACTTCGGCATGTATGCGGGGTGCTCGCCGGCCAAGACCGGACAGGTCATCGAGCTGCTCGGCGCGGAACTGGACCGCCTGGCCGCAGACGGCATCAGCGCGGACGAACTGCGCCGCGCCGTCGGCCAGCTGTCCGGCGGCATCGTCCTGGCGCTGGAGGATTCCGGTTCCAGGATGTCCCGCCTGGGCCGGGCGGAACTCGTGTCGGGCGAATTCTTCGACCTCGACGAGTCGCTGGAGCGGATCAAGGCAGTGACGGCCGAACAGGTCCGTGAGCTGGCTGCCGAACTGGCGTCGGCGCCGCGCACCATCACCGTCGTCGGCCCGTTCGAGGAAACCGAAACCTTCGGCCTCTGATACCCGTCCCGTCGCCGGCCTACCCGCCGGCGAAGGGCGGCAGGATGTCGATCACGTCGGTGGATTCCAGCGGCACATGGAAGTCCCGCAGCGCCACTTCGTTGCGCAGGAAGCTGCTCTTGCCGATGACCGTGGCCAGCGCCGGCGCGTGGCTCACGGCCGGTTCGGGATACAGCTCGGCGAGGCGTCCGATCACGTCGGCCAGCGTGGCGCCGTTACCGAAGTCCAGCGTTTCCTGTTCGACGCCGGCGGCCGCCTTGGCGGCGCCGAAGTAGCGGATCAGCATTCCCCATCCCCTCTGTTCGCGGCGGCAGCTCTGTTCAGCAAGCTAACCGCCGATCGCGCTCATCGTGCGTTCCGGTTGCCGGAAGTCCGGCGCATCCAGCCCCACATGGTCCATGCCGTGGGCCTTCGGCTTGGCCCACATTGCCTCCTGCCAGCGGCGGGCGATGGCGTCGTCGTCCGCACCGGAGCGGAGCAGATCGCGCAGGTCCGTTTCCTCGTGTGAAAAGAGGCAGCTGCGCACCTTGCCCTCGGCCGTGATCCGGGTGCGGCGGCAGTCGGCACAGAATGGCTCGGTGACCGAGGCGATGATCCCTACGGTGCCTGCCACCGTGTCCTCCGGCGCTCCGCCGGGCAGCCGGCGTCGCACTTCCCAGCGCTGGGCCGGCGCACCGTCGCGCGACCGCGGATCCGGAGACAGGACAAAGTCCTCCTCCAGCAGCCCGCGGATCTGAGCAGCGGTGACCATGCCCTCACGCGTCCAGCCATGGTCCGCGTCCAGCGGCATCTGCTCGATGAACCGCAGCTCGAATCCGCGGCGCACCGCCCAGTCCAGCAGGTACGGAGCCTCGTGGTCGTTGATGCCGCGCATGAGCACGGCGTTGAGCTTGACCAGTCCGAGTCCAACCCGGTCAGCCTCCTCGATCCCGGCCAGCACCCGGTCCAGGAACGGCCGCCTGGTCAGCTGGGCGAAGGTCTGTGGATGCAGTGAATCGAGGGAGACATTGATCCGGGTCAGGCCCGCGTCCTTGAGCGCCCGCGCCTTCTTGTCCAGGCCCAGGCCATTGGTGGTCAGGGAGACCGGCAGGTCCGGATGGCGGTCCCGGATGGCGGCGATGATGTCCACCAGGTCCGCGCGCACCAGCGGTTCGCCGCCGGTCAGCCGCAGCTCGCGGATTCCCAGCATGACCACGCCGATGTCCACGAGGCGGACGATTTCGCCGGCGGTCAGGACCTGCTGCTTGCTGAGCCAGTCGAGTCCCTCGGCGGGCATGCAGTAGGTGCAGCGCAGGTTGCACTTGTCCGTCAGGGAGAGCCGCATGTCCGTGGCGACGCGGCCATAGCGGTCCACAAGCCCGGCGGCGCCGGATAGGCCGGCGGTAGGTGCCGTAACTGTCGCGACGGTGCTGGGCGCGGCCGTACTGGGCCCGCCGGCGCGCGGCAGAGGCATCCCCAGCGAAGTTCTCATGCATCCAAGGTACGGCATCGAGCACATAGGCTCTATTCATGCGGCGATTCCGGATCCTGATTGCAACGTTGGCTGCCGTGGGCCTGGCGACCACGGGCTGTTCCCCCCTGCGATCGGAGGACGACGTCGTTGTTTTTGCCGCGTCCTCGCTGACGGACGTGATGGGTGAGCTGACCGCGGCCTATTCGGCGCAGCGGCCCGGAACCCGCTTCACCCTCAATTCCGGCTCCAGCGCCCAGCTGGTGCAGCAGATCAATTCAGGGGAGCCGGCCGACATCCTGATCACCGCGGATGAACAGGCGGTCGGCTCTTTGGCGGATCGGGAACTCTTCGAACCGGAAACGCGGATCCTGGCCACCAACGCCCTGGTCCTGGCGCTGGCGCCGGGCAACCCGGCGGGCATTGCCGCGCTGCAGGATCTGGAGGCCGGCACGGCGGTAGCGCTGTGCGCCGCCGGCGTGCCGTGCGGCCGCTCGGCACGGGCGGTGCTGGCGAGCGCCGGTATCGAATTGGCGGCCGTCACCGAAGAGGACAATGTCCGTGCGGTGCTGACCAAAGTGTCCGCCGGCCAGGTCGACGCCGGATTCGTCTACCGCACGGACGCGCTGGCGGCTGCCGGCCAGGGGGTCACCGCACTCGAGCTGCCCGGGACGGCCCCGAACCGCTATCCGCTGCTGACCGCGCGCGACGCCGGCGCGCCGGCCCGCGGTTTTGCCGCCTGGCTGGAAGGAGCGGAGGCGGCCGAGATCCTGCGCGGCGCCGGATTCGGCGGTGCCGGCGGCGATGGAACAGGAACCCCGTGAGCCAGCGCAGATGGGTGCATGCCACCACTGCCGGCTGGCTGTGGATCCCGGCGACGATGGCGCTGCTGCTGTGCGCGGGGCCGGTGGCCGCGCTGCTGGCCAATGTCCCGTATGCCAGCCTCGGTTCGCTGCTGACCACCCCGGCGGCTCTCACTTCCCTTGGACTGTCCCTGGCCACGGCACTCGTTTCCACCGCCATCTGCGTGCTGCTGGGACTGCCGCTGGCCGTGCTGTTCAGCAAGCTGACCGGCCCGTGGATGCAGTTCCTCCGCGGCGTGCTGCTGATTCCGCTGGTGCTGTCGCCCGTGGTCTCCGGCATCGCGCTGCTCTATTTCTGGGGCCGGCAAGGCGCGGTCGGCGGACTGCTGGACCAGCTGGGATTCGGCGTCGGCTTCTCGCCGGTGGCCGTGGTCCTGGTGCAGGTGTTCGTGTCTCTGCCGTTCTTCGTCGTGGCGGCGCTGAGCAGCCTGCAGGCCGTGGAGCCGGAACTGGAAATGGCCGCAGCAACCTCAGGTGCCGGCCCCACGGCCATCCTGCGCTACATCACGCTGCCTCTGGCCATGCCCGGCATCGTCGTCGGTGTCCTGCTGGCCTTTGCCCGGTCGCTGGGGGAGTACGGCGCAACGATCACCTTCGCCGGCAGCGTCGCCGGCCGCACCCGTACCCTGCCGCTGCAGATCGAACTGAGCCTGAACTCCAACCAGCCGGAGGCAGCCCTGGGCATCTGCCTGATCCTTATTGCGCTGTACCTGGTCATCCTCCTGATGGCGAGATTCGGGGTAGGGCGGCTGCTGCCGAGGTGACGATGCGGGATGAACCCCGTGCACCGGCCGCGCGTTAGACCAGTAGGGCCTGACGCTGGAGGAGCCATGAAGCAGGGAACCGGCTGGGCGGCCGCCTCGGGGGTCACCGCCGCCGTGCTGGGAACGGCCGCAGGGGAGCTGACTGCCGCACTGCTCAGCCCCTCGGTTTCGCCTGTTTCCGCCGTGGGGTCGGCAGTGATCGACCTCGTTCCGCCCGCAGTGGCCGAATGGGTCATTTCCGTCTTCGGCACCGCGGACAAACTGGTCCTCGTCATCGGCATTTGCCTGGTCATCGCTGCGCTGGCTGCCGCAGCCGGCGTGCTGGAGAGCCGGAAGCGGCACGCAGGGACCGCCGTCGTCATCCTGTTCGGGGTGGTCGGCCTGGCGGCGGTCGCCGGAACGTCCTCCGGGCTGCGGGCCTTCGCGGCGCCGGTGCTGGCCGCGCTGCTGACCGTGGTGATCCTCCGCGCGCTGATTTCAAAGCTGCGGCGCTGGCTGGGCACCGGCCCCGGGACGGTCACCGGGACCGGCGATCCCCGCAGCACAGCCGGCGAGCCGCCGGCCGCGCTGCAGCGCCGCAATTTCCTGCGGGCGCTCGGCGGCGGGGCGGCCGTCGCCGCCGTGGGCGGGGGCCTGGCCGCCACCACCCGGTTGGGCCAGGCCGGCATCACCGACGCGCGCGGACAGGTGCGGCTTCCCGCCGCGGCGCGCCCGGCCCCGCCCCTCCCGGCCGGCGCGGACCTGCGGATCCCCGGACTGCCGCCGGTCGTCACCGCCAATGACGACTTCTACCGGATCGACACCGCGCTCGCCGTCCCCGTGCTCGATCCGGCCGACTGGCGGCTGCGTGTGACCGGCCTGGTGGACCGCGACGTCACCCTGACCTTCGACCAGTTGCTGGCCAAGTCGCTGCAGGAGTCCTACGTGACCCTGGCCTGTGTGTCCAACCAGGTGGGCGGGGACCTGATCGACAATGCCCTCTGGCTGGGCTGGCCGGTGCGCGAACTGCTGGCGGAGGCCGGGGTCCGGCCGGAGGCGGACATGGTGCTGTCCACCAGCACCGACGGCTGGACCGCCGGCACGCCGCTGGAAGTGCTCACCGATGGCCGCGACGCGCTGCTGGCCGTGGGCATGAACGGCGAACCGCTCCCGCTGGAACACGGCTTCCCGGTGCGCCTGGTGGTGCCGGGACTGTACGGGTACGTGTCCGCCACCAAATGGGTCACCGAGCTCAAGCTCACCCGGTTCGAAGACGACCTCGCCTACTGGAGCACCCGCGGCTGGTCCGAGCGGGGGCCCATCAAGCTGTCGTCGCGGATCGATGTTCCGCGTCCGGGACGCAGCGTGTCCGCCGGACCGCTGACGGTCGCCGGGATGGCCTGGGCGCAGCACACCGGGATCAGTGGCGTCCAGGTCCGGCTCGACGACGGCCGCTGGCAGGATGCGCGGCTGGCCAACGCGATTTCCGCCGACACCTGGTGCCAGTGGTCGCTGCCGATCGAGCTTGCCGCCGGCACGCACACCATAGCCGTCCGCGCCATCGACACCGCCGGGCGCACCCAGGTGGAGGAACGCCGGCCGCCGGCACCCGACGGCGCCACCGGGCTGCATACAATCACTGTGAGGGCTGCCTGAGCGGGAGCTACCCGACACAGCAGCCCGGCAGCGAACCGACCGTGAGGATGAGTGTGCCCCAAACAAGAGCGCCCCAATCAAGAGCGGCCAGGCCAAGAGCGTCCAGATCAGTGGCGGAGCACCAGCAGGCGGTCATTGACCTGATCGGCCACTGGGCCGGCTCCGGCGACGATGGCCGGGACGATACCGGCGACGGCACCGCGCCGGCCCGGACCGGGACCGTTCCGCTGCTGCAGGCACGCGGGCGGATCCTGGCCCGGGATGTCGCCGCGCCGCGCAGCCTGCCCGGTTTCGACAACTCACAGATGGACGGTTACGCAGTGCACTCGGCTGCGCTGAAGCCTGCCGCGCCGGACCCGGCTGCTACGGATTCGGCGGCGCCGGCAGCCGGGGCGCCCGGCGGGCACATCCGCCTCGAAGTCGCCGCACCGATCCCGGCCGGTATCGAACCGCCCCCGCTGAAGCCGGGCACCGCCGCGCCGATCATGACCGGGGCGATGATGCCGGCCGGAGCGGATGCGGTCGTGCCGATCGAGGCGGCCGAACCGCCGTCGTTCTTTCCGCCCGGCACCCCGGACGCAACCGTGGGCCTGCCCGCGGGCGTACCCGCAGGTCAGTTCGTGCGCACCGCAGGCAGCGACATCGCCGCCGGATCCATGGCCTTGCGCGCCGGAACCGTCCTCGGACCCGCCCAGCTGGGGTTGCTGGCCGCCCTCGGCGTCACTGAGGTCACCGTGCGGCGCCGGCCCGAGGTGCTGCTGCTGACCACCGGCGACGAAGTCGCCGAACCTGGGACGCCGCTGGCACCGGGCCAGATCTACGACGCGAACAGCACTATGCTGCACGCCGCGCTGCTGGAGGCCGGCGTCGACGTGCGGCGGATGCGGCTGCTGGCGGACTCGGTGGACGGGTTCCGCACTAGCCTGGCCGACGAACTGAGGACGGTTCCCGACCTGGTCCTGAGCACCGGCGGCATCAGCAAGGGCGCGTATGAGGTCGTGCGCCAGGCGCTTGCTGAACATGACGTCGAGTTCCTCTCCGTGGCCATGCAGCCGGGCGGACCGCAGGGGATCGGCACCATCGGTGCCGCCGGGAAGCGCGTGCCGTTCCTGGGGTTCCCGGGCAATCCGGTCAGCACGCTGGTGTCCTTCGAGATGTTCCTGCGGCCGGCCCTGAGCCGGATCCTGGGCACGCCGGCGCCGCGCTGCGAGGTGGTAGCCAGGCTTGGGGAGGATATGTCCAGCCCGGCGGGCAAGCACCAGGTGCGGCGCGGCCGGTACCCGGCGGAGCGCAGCGGCACGTACGACGGCGGCACTGGCGACGGCGGCACGGGCGACCGCGGCACTGTCGCCTTGGTCGGGGGCCCCGGCTCCCACCTGGTCCACGCGCTCGCCGAATCCAATGCCCTGGTCCACATCCCGGCCGGCGTTACGGAACTGCGTGCGGGCGACGAGGTGAGAATATGGCTGCTATGACGAATCCCGTACCACCGCCAGGCCAGCTTCCGGAACCGCGGCTCACCCATGTGCGCGAGGACGGCAGCGCCCACATGGTCGATGTGTCCGCCAAGGCGGAAACCTCCCGCGAAGCCACGGCCCAGGCGGTGCTCCACACCACCGCGGAAGTCATTGGACTGATCTCGGCCGGGGACCTGCCCAAGGGCGACGCGCTCGCAGTGTCCCGGGTGGCAGGCATCATGGCGGCCAAGCAGACCTCGACCCTGATTCCGCTGTGCCACCCACTGCCGCTGACCAAGATCACGGTGGACTTTGCACCGGCCGAAACGTCTGTGACAATCACCGCCACCGTGAAGACCAAGTCCGTCACCGGCGTCGAAATGGAAGCCCTGACGGCAGCCTCCGTGGCCGCACTGACCCTGTACGACATGATCAAGGCCGTGGACAAGCATGCGGTGGTCACGGATATCAAGGTGCTGGCCAAGAGCGGCGGCAAGAGCGGCGCGTGGCGCCTGCCGGAGGAACCGCAGTGAGGACCGCGGGCATCATTATCGCCTCCACCCGCGCCGCGGCAGGCCTGTACCTGGACGAATGCGCACCGCTGATCGAGCAGTGGCTGCGCGGCCGCGGCTTCGACGTCGCGGCGGTGCGCGTGGTCAAGGACGGGGAACCCGTGCGGCGCGCGCTGAAGGAGCTGATCGCGGCCCGGGCCGGCGTCATTATCACCAGCGGCGGGACCGGACTGAGCGAGGACGACCGGACCCCGGAGATGACCGAACCGTACCTGGAACGCCAGCTGCCGGGGATCATGGAAGCCATCCGCCGGGCCGGCGCGGACAAGACCCCGGCGGCTGCGCTGAGCCGCGGCGTCGCGGGGACAGTCGGCACCACCTTCGTGGTCAACCTGCCCGGGTCGCCCGGCGGAGTCCGGGACGGCCTGGCCGTGCTGGAACCGATCATCGACCATATCTGCGGACAACTGGAGGGACGCAATGAACACTAGCGTCGTACTGAACGCCACCGTCGCCGAGGCACCGCTGAGCGTGAAGGCGGCGATGGCCGCCGTCGAATCCGCCGACTGCGGTGCCGTGGTGACGTTCAGCGGCGTCGTGCGCAACCACGACGCCGGCAAGGACGTTGACGCGCTCACCTACAGCGCGCATCCGAGCGCGCAGCGGGTGATCGAGGAAGTGGCAGCGGAGGTCGCCGCCAGGCACGACGGCGTGCGGCTGTGGGCGGCCCACCGCGTCGGCCCGCTGGCCATCGGTGATGCGGCCCTCGTTGCCGCCGCGGCCGCGGCGCACCGCGGCGAGGCGTTCGCGGCCTGCGCGGAGCTGGTCGACGAGGTCAAGGCGCGCGTGCCGATCTGGAAGGAGCAGTTCTTCGCGGACGGCCGCGTGGAGTGGGTCGGGGCGGGGGAGTAGTCCGTTCGCCGGTAGGCTTGAATCCATGACTGAACAACAACTTGCGGTAGCGGTACTGGGTGCCGGCGGACGGATGGGGGCCGAGGCCGTCAAGGCCATCGAAGCCGCCGGGGATCTGAAGCTCGTGGCGGCGCTGGGCCGGCAGGATTCCCTTCAGACGCTGGTCGACGCCGGGGCCGAGGTTGTTGTGGATCTGACCGTGCCGGACAGCACCGAAACCAACGTTCGCTTCGCCGTCGAACACGGGATGCACGCCGTGGTGGGCACCACCGGCTGGGATGCGGACCGGCTGGAGAGCCTGCGCGCACTGCTCGCCGGCCACCCTGAAGTGGGGGTGTTGATTGCACCGAATTTCGCGGTGGGATCCGTCCTGGCGTCCGCCTTCGCCGCCAAGGCCGCCAAGTACTTCGAATCCGTGGAAATCGTGGAACTGCACCATCCCAACAAGGTGGACGCCCCCTCCGGGACCGCGGTGCGTACCGCCCAGCTGATCGCCGCTTCCCGCGCCGAAGCCGGCGTGCCGGCCAGCCCGGACGCCACCACCAGCGAGCTGGACGGTGCCCGCGGCGCGAATGTGGACGGCGTGCGCGTGCACAGCGTGCGGCTGCGCGGGCTGGTGGCGCACCAGGAGGTCCTCCTGGGCGGCCCGGGCGAGCAGCTGACGTTCCGCCACGATTCCTACGACCGCGCCTCCTTCATGCCCGGCGTGCTGCTGGGCGTCCGCACCGTGGGGCAGCGTCCCGGGCTGACGGTCGGACTGGACGGCTACCTGGATCTGGAAGCGTAGGCGGATGAAGACCAAAATCTGGGTCGGGCTGATCATTGTCCTGTTTGTGTTCTACCTGGCGCTGACGTTCCAGCGCGGCTGGACCATGCTCAGCGCGCCGGAACTGCCGGCCAAGATCCTGGGCGCGGGAATCTTCGTGCTGCCGTTCATCGGTGCCTGGGTACTGATCCGCGAGGTGCTGTTCGGTGCCCGGACGGAGCAGATGGCCAAGATCCTCGAGGCCGAGGGCGGCCTGCCGGAGGACAACCTGCCGCGCACTCCGGGCGGCCGCATCGTTCGGGCAGCGGCCGATGCCGAATTCCTCAAGTACAAGGCCGAGGCCGAGGCCGAGCCGGAGGACTGGCGCAGCTGGTTCCGGCTCTCCTGCGCCTACGATGCCGCCGGGGACCGCAAGCGCGCCCGCCAGGCGATGCGCGACGCGATCGGCCTTTTCCGCGCCTGACGGGCCGGCGCCGGTTGGTGGCCGGGTTCAGCGCCCCGGAGGCCGCTGCCCGGCGGGCTCTTCGCCGCGGGCCAGCTGCGCGACGTTCGAGGCGACCCACTCCAGCGGACCCCGCCACCGCAGCGCGGCGAAGAGGAACCCGATCGCCAGCACCGCGAGGGCCTGGATGACGTACACGGCGTTCGGGTCCAGCAGTTCCGGCTGCGCGTCGACGATGCTCATCACCCACACATGCGTGCTGTAGAGGGTCAGCGTCATGGCGCCGGCACCGCACAGCGGCAGCAGGAACGCCCCCAGGCGGCGCGCGGCCAGCAGGCACAGGCCGATCACCGCAGCCGCGGAACCGCTGGTGTGCAGCAGGTCAAGGGTCGTGCCCGAGTGGGGCGCCGCCGTCAGCAGCCACCAGAAGGAACCGGTCTGTTCGACGCCGGTCAGGTTAACCTGCAGCATCTCATGCAGCGGCCACCGGCTTCCTTCCTCCGTCTGGCGCAGGGCCGCCTCGCCGCCCAGCGGACCCATGAAGAAGGCGCCGAGCAGCTTGCTGCTGGCAGCCACGGCAGCACCGGCCGCCAGCAGCATCAGCTGGACGTGCAGTTTCTGCAGGGCCAGCCGGCCGATCACCAGCCCCACGAGCAGGTACCCCAGCCACAGCAGCACCGGGTAGATGCCGGTCACGGTGAGGTCCGCCAGCAGCACCCCCGGCGTGAAAAGGTCCTCCAGGACCGGGTTGTGGCGCAGGCTGGGCGACGGCCTGAGACTGTCCAGCAGCCACGGGCGCACCAGGTACGCCAGCAGCGGCGCGAGGAGGATCCAGCCTGCGGCCCAGACCGCCAGCCAGCGGAGCCGCAGGGCCACGAAGGGCAGCGCCAGCAGGAACAGGAAGGCGTAATGGACCAGGATGATGGCGATATTGGTGTCGAGGGTGCCCAGGGTCAGGCCAATGAAGGCGATGACGCCGGCCCGGGCGGCGATTCCGCGCCGGTCCCGTCTGATCAGCGAGGCTCCGCCGGCGGAGGTTCTGTAGCGGTCGTGCGGGTTGCCGCCGCCGGTCAGCAGCGCCAGCCCGACGCCGGCCAGTACAGCAAAGAGAGCGGCGGACCGGCCGGAGACGGCCAGCCCGACCCACGTCGGATCCCCGGTCTGCGGATCGTAGAGCGGCAGGATGTGGGCCGCCATCATGCCCAGCAGCGCAATGCCGCGCGCAGCATCAATGCCCAGCAGCCGCCGTCGTACGGTTTTCTGGTTCACTTGTCCGCTCCGCTCAGGCTGTTCCGGAATCCGCTCTCCTGCTGTCGCCGCCATGGTTCCGATCGTCTCACGCCCGGACCGCCGGCCCACGGCACATTGCGCGATAGGTTGAGCATATGACCGAACATTGCGCGCCACGGAGGAACCCGTCAAGGACGGACGAGAAAGGTGGAGGGACCGAATGACCAGGGGCTCCGCAGCGAATCCGCAGGATGGCGTCCGCCTGGCCTATGAAACGGCGGGCAGCGGCGAGCCGCTGCTGCTGGTCCACGGGACGGCACTGTCCAAGGCGACGTGGCGCGGCCTGGGCTACCAGCGGGAACTGGCCCGGGACTTCACCGTCATCACCATGGACATGCGCGGGCACGGCAGGAGCTCGAAACCGCACGACACCGCCAGCTACACCATGGCTGCGTTCAGCCAGGATGTGCTGGCGGTGCTGGATGCCCTCGGAATCGCCTCGGCACACTACGCGGGCTACTCCTTCGGCGCCCGCGTGGGGCTGGCCCTCGCGGCCCGGCACCCCGGCCGGCTGCTAAGCCTGACCACCATCGGGGGCGGGTACCGCTCGCTCGCTGGGCAGATCGGCGAACTGTTTTTCCCGGATTGGGACCACGCGCTGCACAGCGGCGGCATGGCCGCCTTCGTCGAGGGCTGGGAGCAGCACGCGGGGCACCCGCTGGATCCGGTCACCCGGCATGCGTTCATGGCGAACGACGCCGGGGCGCTGCTGGCCTACCTGCGCCAGGGCGAGGCCGAGCCGGGGCTGGCCGAGGACACGCTGCGCACCATCACGACGCCGACGCTGCTGCTGGCCGGTACCGAGGATGTGCAGCGCCACATCGAATCCCGCACGGCGGCCGGCCTGATGCCGCATGCGGTCTTCCATGAACTGGCCGGCTACGGCCATTCGTCCTCGCTCGTGCCGATGCGGGACGTCACCGGGCGGCTGCGGGCCTTCATCGCCGCGCAGCGTGGCTAAGAGCCGCCGGCAGGCTAAACCGGGTGCGAGAGGGTAACGTTTTCTTTATGGCTGATTCTGATATTCGTAACCTTCCGTTTGGCACGCTGGTGACGGCAATGGTCACGCCCTTCACCGACGAGGGCGAAGTAGATTACAAGGCCACTGCGGAATTGGCCAACAAGCTCGTCGATGACGGCTGCGACGGCCTGGTCGTGACAGGGACGACGGGTGAAACCTCGACGCTGACCGACGACGAGAACCTGGGGATGTTCAAGGCCGTGCGCGAGGCCGTAGGGGGCCGTGCGAAGGTCATTGCCGGCTCGACGACCAACGACACCCGGCATTCCGTCGAACTTTCGCGCCAGGCGGCCGATCTTGGCGTGGACGGCCTGCTGGTTACCGCGCCGTACTACAACAAGCCCAGCCAGGCCGGGGTGCAGGCACATGTCGAGGCGATTGCCAACGCCACCGACCTGCCGGTCATGGTTTATGACATTCCCGGCCGCGCCGGCATCCGGATCGAGACCGAGACCCTGATCCGGCTCGCGGACCATCCGCGTATCGTCGCCCTCAAGGACGCCAAGGCCGACTATCAGGCCACGACGCGCGTGCTGGCGAACACCGACCTGCATGTCTACTCCGGCGACGACGGACTCACCCTGCCGCTGATGGCTGCCGGTGCCGTCGGCGTCGTTTCCGTCACCGCGCATGTGGCGACGGGCCAGTACCGCGCGCTCGTCGATGCCATGCTGGCCGGTGACCTGTTCACCGCACGCCGGCTGCATTTCGAACTGGACCCGGTCCAGCGGGCGGTCATGAGCCACATCCAGGGCGCCGTGGCGGTCAAGCAAGTACTTAAGTGGCAGGGAGTCCTGCCCAACTCGGTGGTCCGGCTGCCTCTGGTGGAGCCGTCCGACGCCGAGATCGCACTGATCCGGGCAGACCTCGAAGAGGCCGGCTGGAACCTGGAGGTCTAGGAAACAGTATGAGCACAGCTACAGACACACGACTGGTGCCACCGCCGCCGCTGCAGGACGGGACCCTGCGGATCGTCCCGCTGGGCGGGCTGGGGGAGATCGGCCGGAACATGGCCGTCTTCGAGATCAACGGCAAGCTGCTCATCGTGGACTGTGGTGTGCTCTTCCCCGAGGAGTTCCAGCCCGGCGTCGACCTCATCCTGCCGGACTTTTCCTATATCGAGGACCGGCTGGACGATGTGGTCGGCGTTGTGCTGACCCACGGCCACGAAGACCACATCGGCGCCGTCCCTTACCTGCTGCGCCTGCGGCAGGACATTCCGCTGATCGGATCCCAGCTGACGCTGGCCCTGGTCGAGGCGAAGCTGTACGAGCACCGGATCAAGCCCTACACGCTCACCGTGTCGGAGGGCCAGATCGAACAATTCGGTCCGTTCGAGTGCGAATTCATCGCCGTGAACCACTCCATTCCGGACGCGCTGGCGGTGTTCATCCGCACTGAAGCAGGCACGGTGCTCCACACCGGCGACTTCAAAATGGACCAGCTGCCGCTGGACGGGCGAATCACGGACCTGCGAGCCTTTGCCCGCCTGGGGGAGGAGGGCGTGGACCTGTTCATGCCGGACTCCACCAATGCGGACATTCCCGGCTTCACCACCGCCGAACGGGAGATCGGTCCGGTCCTGGAGCGTTTGTTCGGGCAGGTGGAGAAGCGCATCATCGTGGCTTCCTTCTCCTCGCACATCCACCGGGTGCAGCAGGTGCTCGACGCCGCCGCGGCCCACGACAGGCATGTCGCCTTCGTGGGGCGGTCGATGGTGCGCAACATGGCGATCGCCGCCAAGCTGGGCTACCTGACCGTTCCGGACGGGATCCTGGTGGACATCAAGAACGTGGAGGACTTCCCGGACGACCGGATCGTGCTCATGTCCACCGGTTCCCAGGGTGAGCCCATGGCGGCGCTGTCCCGCATGGCCAATGGCGACCACCGCGTGAAGGTGGGCGCCGGGGACACCGTGATCCTGGCGTCGTCGCTGATTCCGGGCAACGAGAACGCCGTCTTCCGCGTCATCAACGGGCTGCTGAAGCTGGGCGCCAATGTCATCCACAAGGGCAACGCGAAGGTCCATGTTTCCGGCCATGCCGCCGCGGGTGAGCTGCTGTACTGCTACAACATCCTGCAGCCGCGCAACGTGCTGCCGGTCCACGGCGAGACCCGCCACCTGATCGCCAACGGCAAGCTCGCGCAGGACACCGGTATCCCCGCAGAGAATGTCCTCATCGGGGACGACGGAACCGTCGTCGACCTGGAAGGCGGCAAGGCCCGCATTACCGGCAGTATCGAGTGCGGCTACGTCTATGTGGACGGCTCCAGCGTCGGCGCCATCACCGATGCCGACCTGAAGGACCGGCGCATCCTGGGTGAGGAAGGCTTTATCTCGGTCATCACCGTGGTCAACCGCACCACCGGCAAGGTGGTGTCCGGGCCGGAAATCCACGCCCGCGGCTTCGCCGAGGACGATTCGGTCTTCGACGACATCATCCCCCGGATCAACGCGGCACTCGAGGAAGCAGTCACCAGCAACAAGGACCACACGACCTACCAGCTCCAGCAGGTGGTGCGCCGGGTGATCGGCAGCTGGGTCAGCAAGCGGCACCGCCGCCGTCCGATGATCGTGCCGGTGATCCTGGAAGCCTAAGCGCCCGGAATCCGGCCGGCGTATCCCGGTCGACACAGTGCCCCAAGGGGCCCCAAATCCGCTGATTGGGGGCCCCTTGCCGGTACCGTGGCGGATATGGCGACCCGTACTTCCCCCGCCCGCAAAGGCACCCAGCAGTCGCGCAGCAAGAACTCAGGTACTTCTGCGCGCCCGGCGTCAGCGCGCTCGTCCTCCCGTTCCACCGCCGCCACAAAGCAGCTGGAGCCAATCCCGGCGGAACAGCAGGCCTGGCCGCTGCGCGCCGCACAGGGCGCCTGGATGGGCGTGGCGCGGCTGGTCGCGGCGGGCGTGCGGAAGATCGGCGCCGACGTGCATCCGGAGCGGGAGCTCCGCCGGGACGGCACCGGATTCTTCCTCCTGCTCCTCGCCGTGCTTGTCGCGGCCGTGGAGTGGTGGGCCCTGCGGGGCGTGTTCTGGGACGGTGTCCACGCCGTCGCCGGCGGCACCTTCGGCTGGATGGCGCTGGTGCTGCCGTTCATGCTCCTGATCAGTTCGGTCCGCTTCATCCGGAACCCGGACGCCCCGCGCGCCAACAACCGGATCGGCATCGGTCTGACCATCATGCTGTTCTCCGGCAGCGGCATTGCCCACCTGCTGGGTGGTGAACCGGCCCTGGCGGACGGCTTCGACCGCCTCTGGCAGGCCGGCGGCATGGTCGGCTTCCTGGTGGCCGCCCCGCTGGCCGCGGCAATTACCAAGTGGCCGGTGCTGGCCATCCTCATTTTCCTGCTGTTCGTCAGTGTCCTCATTGTCACGGCCACCCCATTCCGCCACATTCCTTCCCGCCTGCGCGCCCTGTATGAGCACCTCATGGGCCAGGATCCGCGGGATCATGAAGAACAGCGGGACGTCCACGACCAGAGCTACCTCTACGAGCGTGAGGCCAAGCAGCCGAAGAAGGCCAAGCCCGCAAAGTCCGGCAGGAAGCGCGGACTGTTCGGCCGCCGCCAGGAGGAAGAGGGCACCGTCGACGTCGGCCTGGACGGCTACTTCGGCGACGAAGCCTATGCGACGGCGGTTATCCGCGACGATGAGCAGCAGGCGCCGCCCGCGCCCAAGGTTCCGCCGGGCGTCAAGCGCCCCACCGCCGCCCAGCTGGCGGCGGACAAGATCAAGCGCGACCAGGGCCTGGAAACCGGCAGCGAAGGCGCCGCGACCGAGGCAATTTCCACCGTGCCGGCCGCAGCCGCCCAGCTGGCGGCGCACCGGGCCCAGGCGGCCGCTGCCGCCCCGGCCGGCGCCGTCCCTCCGGAGGCTGTACCCAAGGTGCCGGCAGCCCCGGTGCAGGTCCCGGCGCCGTCGTCCCCGATCCCGCAGCGGACCGAACAGCTGCAGTTGGCCGGCGACGTGACCTACACGCTGCCGCCGTCGGACTACCTGCCTGCGGGCCCGCCGTCCAAGGAGCGCTCCGAGGCCAATGACGCCGTCGTGGCGGCGCTGACCCAGACGCTGGAACAGTTCAGCGTGGACGCCAAGGTCACCGGTTTCTCCCGCGGGCCCACGGTCACCCGGTACGAGATCGAGCTCGGGCTGGGCACCAAGGTGGAGCGGGTCACCGCGCTGTCGAAGAACATCGCCTACGCCGTGGCCAGCTCCGATGTGCGCATTCTGTCGCCGATCCCCGGCAAGTCCGCGATCGGCATCGAGATTCCGAACACCGACCGGGAGACGGTGGCGCTGGGGGACGTCCTGCGTTCGGGCAACGCCCGCAAGACGGACCACCCGATGGTCATGGGCGTGGGCAAGGACGTCGAGGGCGGCTACGTCGTGGCCAACCTGGCCAAGATGCCCCACCTGCTGGTCGCCGGCGCCACCGGCGCAGGCAAGTCGTCCTTCGTGAACTCGATGATCACCTCGATCCTGATGCGGTCCACCCCGGATGAGGTCCGCATGGTCATGGTGGACCCCAAGCGCGTGGAGCTGACAGCCTACGAGGGCGTGCCGCACCTGATCACCCCGATCATCACGAATCCGAAGAAGGCAGCGGAGGCCCTGCAGTGGGTGGTCCGCGAGATGGACACCCGCTACGACGACCTGGCCAATTTCGGCTACAAGCACATCGACGATTTCAACAAGGCCGTCCGCAACGGCAAGATCGTGCCGCCGGAAGGATCCAAGCGGGTCGTCAAGCCGTACCCGTACCTGCTGGTGATCGTCGACGAGCTGGCCGACCTGATGATGGTCGCCCCCCGCGATGTGGAAGATGCCATTGTCCGCATCACCCAGCTGGCACGTGCGGCGGGCATCCACCTGGTGCTGGCCACCCAGCGGCCGTCGGTGGACGTCGTGACCGGTCTGATCAAGGCCAATGTGCCCTCCCGGATGGCGTTTGCGACGTCGTCCGTCACCGATTCGCGCGTCGTCCTGGACCAGCCGGGAGCTGAGAAGCTGATCGGCCAGGGCGATGCGCTGTTCCTGCCGATGGGTGCCAGCAAGCCGATGCGCGTGCAGGGTGCCTGGGTCACCGAGTCGGAGATCCACAGGGTGGTCGAACACGTCAAAACGCAGCTGCAGGCCGACTACCGCGAAGACATTACCGTCGAAGCGCCCAAGAAGCAGATTGACGAGGACATCGGAGACGATCTGGACGTGCTGCTGCAGGCCACCGAGCTGGTGGTTACCACACAGTTCGGTTCGACCTCCATGCTGCAGCGCAAGCTCCGCGTTGGCTTCGCCAAGGCCGGCCGGCTCATGGACCTGCTCGAATCCAGGGGCGTGGTGGGCCCGTCCGAAGGCTCGAAGGCGCGCGACGTGCTGGTCAAGCCGGACGATCTGGCGGCGACGCTGGCAGCCATCCGGGGCGACGAGCCGCCGGCACCTGCCGCCGCGGATCCTGCCACGGCGGCACTGGCGGACAACGCCAATGCCAATCATGGCCTGGGCCGCGACCTGGTCGGCGAGGACCTGGACTCCCGCCCGCAGGCCGTGGACTACTACGACGGCGACGGGGAGGAAGGCGCCGAGGACGCCTGGTCGCTGACCGGCCGGTGACGTGCGCAGCGTCGGAACCCAAGGGATACCCTGTACTAGTGACTGATTCCCCGGCCAATCCCGTGCCCGTACTCAACATCGCCAATGTACTGACGGTGGTGCGGATCCTGCTGGTGCCGCTGTTCATCTGGTTCATGGTCGCGGACAGCCAGGAGTACGGCCTGTTCCGCTGGCTGGCGGTCCTGACGTTTGCGGTCGCCATCTACACGGACAAGCTCGACGGTGATCTGGCGCGCAGCCGCGGGCTGATCACCAATTTCGGGAAGATCGCCGACCCGATCGCCGACAAGATGCTGATCGGGGCCGCGCTCATCCTGCTGTCGGCCCTTGGTGAGCTCTGGTGGTGGGTCACCATCGTGATCCTGGTGCGTGAAATCGGCATCACGCTGCTGCGTTTTGCGGTCATCCGCTACGGCGTCATTCCCGCGTCCCGCGGCGGAAAGCTCAAGACCGTACTGCAGTCGCTGGCCATCTTCCTGTTCCTGCTGCCGCTGCCGGCCATGCTCGGGCCCTGGTTCTTCTGGATCGCGGCTGCGGTGATGGCGGCGGCCGTCGTGGTCACGGTAGTCACCGGCGTCGACTATGTCTTCCAGGCGGTCCGGCTCCGGGCCAAGGCGGCGCGGAGCGAAGGCGGCGCCGCATGAGCCATGCTGCCGGCCTGCCTGCGGACCATACGGTGCCCGATCCTGAAGCGGCGGCGCGGAGAGTCTTGGCCGCGGCAACGGCCAAAGGCCTGACCGTAGCTTCGGCGGAATCGCTGACTGCGGGCATGGTGTGTTCGATGCTCGCCACGGTTCCCGGTGCGTCGGCCGCCCTGCAGGGCGGAGTCGTTGCCTATCAGAACGAAGTCAAGGCAGCGGTTCTGGGCGTGGACCCGGAGTTGCTTGCGCGTGCCGGCTCGGTCGATGCGGATGTCGCCCGGCAGATGGCCGAGGGCGCGCGCCGGGCGCTGGGGGCCGACGTCGGAATTGCCACCACCGGGGTCGCGGGACCGGATGCCCATGACGGCAAGGACGTCGGCACAGTCTTCATCGGGGTCGCGAACGCCGCCGGCAGCCGGGCGGCGGAATACCATTTCGACGGCGGCAGGGCCGGCATTCGTCTCCGGGCCTGCACAACTGCACTGGAACTGCTGCTGCGCGCCGTGGAGGAAACCGTGGAGGAACCCACAGAGTCTCGCTGAGGCTCCCTTTCTCCTGCCCCACCCGGGAGCCTCGGATCTGCCGGGAACAAAATAGTTGGCGCAATAGTTATCCATACATGTCGGCAGAATTGGCCGTGTCGGCATAGGATTTAGGAAACGTGCGGCAGCAGCTGCAAGTCCAAGGGAGCAAGGCGATACACATGGTTAAGCAGCCCGTAGCTGTGAACGGCATTGTCCGTTGGCGTGATACGGGCTTGTCTGAAGACACACACAGGGAACCAAAGGAGCGCAAAATGGTAGTCCTACGCCACGAGATCGGAGATGTTCTTCGCGACGTACGCCAGCGTCAGGGCCGTACCCTCCGCGAGGTTTCCCACAGCGCCCGGGTTTCCCTGGGTTATCTCAGCGAAGTTGAACGCGGGCAGAAGGAAGCATCTTCGGAACTGCTGTCCTCGATCTGCAGCGCGCTGGAGGTGCCGCTCTCGCACATGCTTCGCGAGGTCAGTGACCGGCTGGCGGTTGCTGAGGGCGTGTCCATCCCGGACACTATTCCCCAGGAATTCTCCCGCGAATTCGTTGGTGACATCACTGACGAACTGACCGAGGAAATGACCAGGGGACTGGCCTCGAGCCGCTACTAGGACGTGGCCGCGGCTCCTAGGGATGCCGCGGACCGCTGCCGGCCCGTCGGATTGACGGGCCGGTCTGCTTTAAGCTGTGGGCGGCTATGAAGCGGGCGGCGCGCCGGGATCCCGTTCCGTGCGCTGCTCCTGATGGTCGGATGCGTAGGTGTCGTTCAGTTGCCGAAGCAACCGGCCCAGGTCCTTCAGGTCCTCCAGTTTCCAGTCGGCCATGACGCCGTGGAAGGCCTTCTTGCGCGCGGTCTGGGCCGCGCGGAGCTGGTTGATGCCGTTCGGGGTCAGGCTGATGGCCTGTGCACGCCCGTCCAGTGGATCGGCATCCTTGCGGATCAATCCCAGCTGTTCCAGCAGCGCAACCTGCCTGCTGACCGACGGTTTGCCGATGCCGATCGCGCCGGCAAGGTCCGTCAGCCTCATCGAGCCTTCCCGCTGGAGGATGAGCAGCAGTCCGTAGGCTGCCGGTTCCATATCCGGATGGACCTGGCGCGCAACTTTGTGCGAGTCGGATCTTGAACGCCGCCACAGCATGCTCAACTGCTGTTCAACGGTTTCGATCGCGGCATCTACGGCCGGTTCGTTCGATGACGTTCCGGCGGGGCCATTGGCCTGATGGGTCATGGGCTCCATTCTAGAGTCCTGCTCCGGCCGCCGGGCGCGGATCCAGACGCCCTGCACGGTCCAGCGGTTCCCTGTGCGCGGCGGCCGTGCGAAAATCGGCAGGTGCGGTCGAGTGATTTTTGGCGATTAATGGATGACGAATTCGGTTCGGGCTACTCCCGGGTGCTGGCTGGCGGGCTCGTGATGGCCCAACTGGGCGGGCGCACTGCCGTGGAAGCGCTGAAATCGGGCATCGACCCGAAGGCTGTCTGGCTGGCTATTTGCGAGGTCCAGGACATTCCTGCCGAACGGCGCTGGGGCAGGGACATTAAACCGAAATAGCCGGTTGCCCGGGCCCCCCACGGCCTCCGCAGGAGGAGTACCATTGCTGACACGCCGCCGAAGGTTTTCGAAGATCTGTTCGGGTGGGGATATGCTCCTACACAGCAACTGAAAACGAAATTTACGGCCGTCGCTGTCCACAACTGTCGACGCCGGCGCAATACTGTCGGTGGCACCGGCTACGGTTCAGAGTGAGCAAGAAACCGGCTCTCCGGCCGGCAAATCCACAACATACCTGAGGTGAAAAATGGCTGCTCCAGCCGATCGCGAAAAAGCCCTCGAAGCGGCACTGGCCCAGATCGACAAGCAATTCGGCAAGGGCTCCGTCATGCGTCTGGGGGACAATGCGCGCGCTCCCATCGAAACCATCCCCACAGGCTCCATTGCCCTCGACATTGCGCTGGGCATTGGCGGCCTGCCGCGCGGGCGCGTCGTGGAAATCTACGGGCCGGAATCCTCCGGCAAGACCACAGTCGCACTCCACGCCGTGGCGAGTGCGCAGCGCAACGGAGGCATCGCCGCCTTCATTGACGCCGAGCATGCCCTGGACCCCGACTATGCCAAAAAGCTTGGTGTGGACACTGACGCGCTGCTCGTTTCCCAGCCGGACACCGGTGAACAGGCCCTGGAGATCATGGACATGCTGGTGGGCTCCGGCTCGCTGGATATCATCGTCATTGACTCCGTCGCCGCCCTGGTGCCGCGGGCCGAAATCGAGGGTGAAATGGGTGACAGCCATGTTGGCCTCCAGGCGCGCCTCATGAGCCAGGCACTGCGCAAGATCACGGGCCGCCTGAGCCAGACCAAGACGACGGCGATCTTCATCAACCAGCTGCGTGAGAAGATCGGTGTTTTCTTTGGAAGTCCCGAAACCACCACCGGCGGCAAGGCCCTGAAGTTCTACGCGTCGGTCCGCATCGATGTGCGCCGGATCGAGACGCTGAAGGAAGGCGCCAATCCGGTGGGCAACCGGACCCGTGCCAAGATCGTCAAGAACAAGATGGCCCCGCCCTTCAAGCAGGCGGAATTCGACATCATCTACGGCCACGGCATTTCCCGCGAGGGCGGCCTGATCGATATGGGCGTCGAGCACGGACTGGTCAAGAAGTCCGGGGCCTGGTTCACCTATGACGGGGACCAGCTGGGGCAGGGCAAGGAAAATGCGCGCAACTTCCTCAAGGACAATCCCGGCCTGGCCGACGAACTGGAACGCCGGATCAAGGAAAAGCTCGGGGTAGGTGTCCAGGCCCCGGGCGAGGGTGAGGGCGAACCCAAGCTCAAGGCCGTCGACGGGCTCTAGGCCACGTGACGCAGTCAATCCGCGGAGCCGGTGCGTCCGGGCCGGATGAGGAATCCGGCCCGGACGCACCGCCGCGCGGCGATGCGGCGGCTGCCGGGTCGCCGGCCGGCCGGAAACGCAGGAACACCCGGAAAGAGCCGCCGCCCGAGCTGGACCGGGAAGCGGATCCGTTCGAGGTCGCCCGGTCGATCGTCCTGCGCCAGCTCACCAGTTCGCCCAAGAGCCGATCCCAGCTGGCCGCGAAACTGGCGGAACGAAATGTTCCGGCAGAAGTGGCCGAGGAGGTCCTGGGCCGCTATGAGGAAGTCCACCTGGTGGACGACGCGGAATTCGCAAGGATGTGGGTCCGAAGCAGGTCCCGGACGCGGTCGCTCGCACGGAGTGCGCTCAAGCGGGAACTTGCGGACAAGGGAATCACCGGTGAGACAGCCGAAGCCGCGCTTGCCGAGCGGTCGGACGAGGATGAGCGTGCAGCGGCCCGCTTCCTGGTGGAGCGGAAGCTGCGGCAAGGCACGGATCTGTCCGACCGGGCCGAGCGGGACAGGCAGACCAGGCGCCTCGTCAGCATGTTGGCCAGGAAGGGCTATCCCTCCGGTATGGCCTTCGGTGTTGTCCGGGACGTGCTGGACAGCCAACTGGCAGATGGTTCGTGGGATCCCGACGATTTCGCTGACCCCGGCCCGGGGGAGTAGAACCGGCGAGTAGGACCGGGAAACAGGACCGCGCAGCGGTTCACGCTGTCCTTCCGGCGGCCTGTATGCTGAACCCCGTTATGTTCAGGTTCAGCTTGAAGGTCAGGTTCCACGGCGTGGCTGCGGCCGTGCTGACTGTTGCCCTGGCTGCCGCCTGGCTGCATTCACCGGCTACCGCCCGTGCCGCTGCCTATCCCTCCTGGGACGAGGTTCACCAGGCCAAGGGCGATGTCGAGGCGAAGGCTGCGCAGATCGCGGGAGTCGAAGCGCTGCTGGACGGCCTGCAGCGGCAGGCAGGGGAACTGGGGAACGCGGCCGTTGCCGCGGCCGCCGGCTATACCGAGGCGGAGGCGGAACTGGCTTTCAGCGACCGCAAAATCGACATCCTTGCCGCGCATCGGGCGCAGGCCGAGGAGCAGGCGGCGCAGCACCGGCGGCAGGCTGGAGAATTGGCCGCACAGACCTACAAGACGGGCGCCACCAACCAGACGCTGCTGGTCTTGCTGGAACCGGGCGCCGCCGAGGAGACGCTCCAGGGTTTGGACCTGGTGCAGATGGTGGCGGAGCGGACCAGCAGGCTCTATGAAGATGCCAGGGCTGCGGAACGCGTTTCCGCCGGGCTCGTGGCCCAGGAGGAAGAGGCCCGCGCCGAACGGGACCGGCTGGCCGCGCGGGCCCAAACCTCTTGGGCGGAGGCGGAGCAGACGAGCCGGGCTGCTCAGGACAAGGTCGCCGAACAGCAGGCCCGCAGCGCCGTGCTCCTGGAGCAGTTGGCCGAGCTCAAGGACACCAGCGCCCAGGCGGAGGAGGAGCGGCGGCGCGGACTGGCGGCCGAGGAATCGTACAAGGCGCAGCAGGAGGCCGCGGCAGCAGCCGCCGAGGTGGCGGCCAGCCAGGCTCCTCCTGCCGCAGTTCCGGTGGCTCCTCCTGCTGCTGTTCCCCTGCCGACGGCCGGACCCGCCGTTGCCCGCGCCGGGGCGGGGAGCCGGGACGATGCACCGGTTCCCGCCGAGCAGCCGCGTCCGGCTCCGCCGGCGCCGGACCCGGAACCTGCTCCCGTCGCGTCCGCGCAGCCTTCCGGCCCGCCCTCGCCGTCGCCGGGGCCGCAGCCGCCCGAACCGAAACCGCAGGTGACGGCCGTTAATGATCCGGCCGGGGCGCAGGCGTATGCTTCCGGTCGGCTGGAGTCGTTCGGCTGGGGTCAGGACCAGTTCCAGTGCCTGGTCAACCTGTGGAACCGGGAATCGAACTGGCGTACCAATGCGCTGAACTCCTCCAGCGGGGCGTACGGAATTCCGCAGTCCCTTCCCGGCGACAAGATGGCCGCGGCCGGCGCGGACTGGCGAACCAACTACCGGACCCAGGTCGACTGGGGGCTGGGCTACATCAAGGGACGGTACGGTTCTCCCTGCGGTGCGTGGGGCCATTCGGAGCGGAACGGCTGGTACTGATCCAGGTCCGCACGCGGACAATTGCAAGCGACCCGGCTGCAGGCCGTACCCTTTAATGGTGAGTTTGACTGTCCCCGCCCCGCTGACCGATCCCACGGCCCCGGCTCCGCGCACCTACCAGGTGCGGACCTTCGGCTGCCAAATGAACGTCCACGATTCCGAGCGGCTGGCCGGCCTGCTGGAGGACGCCGGTTTGGTGCAGGCCCAGGGGGAGCAGGCCGACGTCGTCGTCTTCAACACCTGCGCCGTCCGCGAGAATGCGGACAACAAACTGTACGGCAACCTTGGCCAGTTGGCTCCGGTGAAGGAAAAGCGGCCGGGCATGCAGATCGCCGTGGGCGGCTGCCTGGCGCAGAAGGACCGCGAAACCATCCTCCGGAAGGCCCCCTGGGTGGACGTCGTCTTCGGCACCCACAACGTGGGCGCGCTGCCGGCTCTGCTGGAGCGGGCCCGGCACAACAATGAAGCCCAGCTTGAGATCCTCGAGTCCCTGGACGTCTTCCCCTCCACCCTGCCGACCAAGCGTGATGCCGTCTACTCCGGCTGGGTCTCCATCTCTGTCGGCTGCAACAACACCTGCACTTTCTGCATCGTTCCGTCCCTGCGCGGCAAGGAAAGGGACCGGCGTCCGGGGGACATCCTGGCGGAGATCCAGGCGCTCGTGGACGACGGCGCCATCGAGGTGACGCTGCTGGGGCAGAACGTGAACTCCTACGGCGTGGAGTTCGGTGACCGGCAGGCCTTCAGCAAGCTGCTGCGGGCCTGCGGGGACATCAAGGGCCTTGAACGGGTACGCTTCACCAGTCCGCATCCGGCGGCGTTCACCGATGACGTCATCGAGGCCATGGCCCAGACGCCGAATGTTATGCCGCAGCTGCACATGCCGCTGCAGTCGGGCTCGGACAAGGTTCTCAAGGACATGCGCCGTTCCTACCGTTCGAAGAAATTCCTGGGCATCCTGGAGAAGGTCCGGGAACAGATTCCGCACGCCGCCATTTCCACGGACATCATCGTAGGCTTCCCCGGCGAAACCGAAGTGGATTTCCAGGCGACCTTGGACGTCGTCGAACAGTCGCGGTTCGCCACCGCCTTCACGTTCCAGTACTCAAAGCGCCCGGGAACGCCGGCGGCGGAGCTGCCGGACCAGCTGCCCAAGGCCGTGGTGCAGGAACGCTACGAGCGGCTGATTGCACTGCAGGACCGGATCTCCGCCGAGGAAAACGCCAAGCAGGTCGGCAGGCGCGTGGAGGTCATGGTCACTGCCCAGCAGGGACGCAAGGCGGACGAGACCGGCCGGCTCTCCGGCCGGGCCAAGGACCAGCGCCTGGTCCACTTCTCCGTTCCGGACGGCGCGGAAACACCCCGCCCGGGCGACCTGGTCACCGTGACCGTCACCGGAGCGGCACCGTTCCACCTGATCGCCGACCCGGCGTCGGCCGCGGACTACGCCGTCCGCCGCTCCCGCGCGGGTGACGCCTGGGACCGGTCCCAGGCAGAGTCCTGCGCCGCCCCGTCGCCGTCGGGCGGCCGGAAGAACGTCTCGCTCGGCATGCCGTCGCTTCCCGTCCGGAATGCCTGATACCGGCGCGCTGCCGGTGGTCGCCGTCGTCGGGCCCACCGGGTCCGGCAAGTCGGACCTGGGCGTGGCCCTGGCGCTGGAGCTGGGCGGCGAAGTCATTAACGCCGATGCCATGCAGTTCTACCGGGGCATGGACATCGGAACCGCCAAGATCTCCGTTGCCGAGCGCCGGGGCGTACCGCACCATCTGCTGGACATCATGGATGTCCGCCAGGAAGCCAGCGTCTCAGCCTTCCAGCAGCTGGCCCGCCGGACCATCGCGGAGATCCGCAGCCGCGGCCGGCTGCCGATCCTCGTGGGCGGTTCCGGCCTGTATGTCCGTGCCGCACTCGATGTGCTCGAGTTCCCGGGCACGGATCCGGCGCTCCGCGGGGCTTTGGAGCAGGAGCTGGAGACAGCCGGCCTCGATGCCTTGCGGGAGCGGCTGCGCCAGGTGGACCCCGTCTCTGCGGAGCGCCTGGGAGACGGCCGCAGGGTGGTGCGCGCCCTCGAGGTCCACCGGCTGACGGGCCGGCCGTTCAGTTCGTTCATGCCCGAGCGCCGGTACCATCAGCCCGCCGTGCAGATCGGACTGGCCGTTGATCGTGAGCTGCTGAAGGAGCGACTGGCAGTGCGCGTGCACCGGATGGTCGACGCCGGCCTGCTGGGCGAGGTGCAGTCGTTGGACGCAGCGGGACTGCGGGAAGGCAAAACCGCCTCCCGCGCACTGGGCTACGCCCAGTTCCTGCGCGTGCTCGACGGCGTCCGTACCGTTGGGCAGGCGGCTGAGGAAACGATCGTGGCCACCCGCCAGTTCGCCCGCCGCCAGCTGACCTGGTTCCGGGCGGACCCGCGGATCCACTGGCTGGACTGGGAAGATCAGCAGCTGGTCGCCAAGGCAGCGGCGGCAGCCATGGATCCGGCGGCGCCGGGCGCACCGGGTAGGCTTGAAAGGTGACGACGACGGAAATGACCCCCGGTGAACCGAACTCCCGTACCCCGCAGGCAACCGGCGCGCAGGCAGCCGTTCCCGTACCGGCCGGCGGCCTGGCTGCCCTGCAGGGCCTGGCGTTCGCGAAGGGACATGGCACCGGCAACGACTTCGTCCTGGTCGCCGATCCGGACGGTGTGCGCCAAATCGGCCGCGATGAAGCCGCCCTGCTGTGCAACCGCCACCACGGAATCGGTGCCGACGGGCTGATCCGCGCGGTGCCGTCGCGCTTCCTCCCGGAGGGGCAGGCGCTGCTTGAGCAGGATCCGCGGGCGGAATGGTTCATGGATTACCGCAACGCCGACGGGTCGCTGTCGGAGATGTGCGGCAACGGCGTGCGCGTTTTTGTCCACTTCCTGCTTGCGGAAGGCCTCGTGGACCTGGCTTCCGGTGAGGCCCTGACGATCGGCACGCGCGGCGGAATCAAGGTCGTGAGCCGGTCCGCCAACGGTTATGCCGTCGACATGGGGCCCTGGGAATTCATCTTCCCGGACCGCGCCCGGGCCAAGGCGATGGATTCCGTGGTGGAAGCCGAGGGCCTGGAAGTGCCGCGTCCTGCGCTGTCCATCAGCATGGGCAACCCCCACACCGTCGTTGCGCTGGCGCACCTGGAGGAACTCGGGGCCACCCAGTTGTTCGAGGCACCGCGGGTGGAACCGGTTCCGGAACACGGCACGAACGTCGAGTTCGTGGTGCCGGCGGAGCCGCTCGTGGAGGACGGCTGGGGCAATATCACGATGCGCGTGCATGAACGCGGCGTGGGGGAGACCCAGTCCTGCGGCACCGGTGCATGCGCCGCGGCCGCTGCCATCCGCTACTGGGCCGGGCAGGATGCGCCGGTCCAATGGAACGTAGCCGTCCCGGGCGGACTGGTGCGCGTACGGTTCCTGCCGGGCGCCGACGGCCGCGAGCATGTGGAACTGAGCGGTCCCGCCGTGCTGGTTGCCCGGGGCAGCATCGTTTAGCGCAGCTCAGGCGCCGGAACTGCGGCGGACGCGCAGGATGCGGAAGGCCTTCGACGTGCTCTCCCGCGTCACCCTGAAGTCCTCGTCCAGTTCCGCCCCCAGCCAGCGCTGCAGGGAATCCGAACCAAGGTTCTTCTGGACCACCAGCCAGGCGGAACCTCCCGGTGCCAGCCGCGGCAGCCACCGCATCAGGAGGGAATGCAGTTCGTTCTTGCCGATGCGGATTGGCGGATTCGACCAGATGGTGTCGAACGTCAACGCCGGGTCCACCTGATCGGGCAGGCTCGCCGCAACATTGGCCAGGCCCAGCAGGCGCGCGTTGTCATTGGTCAGCGCGATGCAGCGTTCATTGACGTCAATTGCGTAGACCTTGGCATGCGGTGCTTTCAGCGCCATGGTCAGTGCAATGGGCCCCCAGCCGCAGCCGATGTCCAGGAGGTTTCCGGTCGGGGAGGGCGGAGGCACGTCCGCCAGCAAAACGGCGGTGCCTTTGTCCACGCCGTCCGGGCTGAAGATGCCGGAGGAAGTCTGCAGGTTCCGGGTCTCACCCGCCAGCACAACCTGGAGCGGCCGGCGGGTTCCGGGACCGGTCGGCTGTGCGCTGAAGTAGTGATCGGAGGCCATGATTGCTCAGGATAATGCGCCCCGGCGGGGAAGGAAATTTATGCTTGCCTAACAAATTTACGCCCCTGATAATCGCAGGCGCTGTCGCGCCGGCTGTGGATTTCCCGGGGAAATGTCCGCGGCGGGGTCTACCATTGATATACACACTTTCCAAAGGAGAGCATGACAACCAACAACTCCAGCGCCAATTCTCCGGATCGCAAGGATTCCGAAGCGGAGCTGAGCCGGGACGAGATCCAGGCAGTCATCAACCGCATTCTTTCCCATGACGCCGCGTCCGCCGCCAAGGGGGCAGCAGCGCGGCGGATTCCAGAGGGGCCCGCCCGCAGGCAGCCGGAGTCGGCTGCTGACCAGGACGCCGGTGCCGGGCAGCGCGTCCGGGCCCAGGCCATTTCCGACCTGGCGGAGGAGCACTCGGAATACGACGGGGACCAGCAGGATCTCGCCGAACGGCGCGCCTTGCGCCGCGTGGCGGGGCTGTCCACGGAACTCGAAGACGTCACCGAGGTCGAATACCGTCAGCTGCGCCTGGAACGGGTCGTCCTGGCCGGGCTCTGGACCGAGGGAACAGCGGCGGACGCGGAAAACTCACTGAAGGAACTGGCTGCGCTGGCCGAAACCGCGGGCTCCGAGGTGCTGGACGGGCTCGTCCAGCGCAGGCTCAAGCCGGACCCGGGTACATTCCTGGGCTCCGGAAAGGCGGAGGAACTCAGGGAAATCGTCATGGCCACCGGTGCGGACACGGTGATCGTGGACAGCGAGCTGTCCCCGTCGCAGCGGCGCGGACTGGAAGACATTGTCAAGGTCAAGGTCATCGACCGGACAGCCCTCATCCTGGATATCTTCGCCCAGCATGCGAAGTCCCGCGAAGGCAAGGCCCAGGTGGAGCTCGCCCAGCTCGAATACCTGCTCCCGCGCCTGCGCGGCTGGGGCGAGTCCATGTCCCGCCAGGCCGGCGGCCGCGTCGGCATCGCCGGCGGCGGCATCGGCTCACGCGGTCCCGGCGAGACGAAGATCGAGCTGGACCGCCGCCGCATCCGTACCCGGATGGCCAAGCTGCGCCGGGAAATCGCGGGCATGAAGCCCGCGCGTGAGACCAAGCGGGCCAACCGGCGTCGTAATGCTGTTCCGTCCGTAGCCATTGCCGGCTACACCAACGCGGGCAAGTCCTCGCTGCTGAACCGGCTGACCGATGCGGGCGTGCTGGTCGAGAACGCGTTGTTCGCCACCCTGGATCCCACCGTGCGCCGGGCCGAAACCCCTGACGGCATCGGCTACACCTTGGCGGATACCGTGGGATTCGTGCGTTCCCTGCCCACCCAGCTGGTGGAGGCGTTCCGGTCGACCTTGGAGGAAGTTGCAGACGCGGATCTGATCCTGCATGTGGTCGATGTCTCGCACCCCGATCCGGAGGGCCAGATCGCCGCGGTCCGGGAAGTCTTCGCCGAAGTGGATGCGCGCAACATTCCGGAGATCATTGTGCTGAACAAGGCGGACGCGGCTGATCCGTTCGTGGTTGAACGGCTGCGCCAACGGGAGCCGCGGCACGTGGTGGTCTCGGCCAGGACCGGCCAGGGTATTCCGGAACTGCTGGAAGCGATCAGCGACGGCATCCCGCGGCCCAGCGTCAAGCTCCAGCTGCTGATTCCCTACCACCGCGGGGACGTCCTTAGCCGGCTGCACGATGAGGACGCCGAGATCCTGTCCCTGGACCATGTGGAGGAGGGCACCGAGGTCCAGGTCCTGGTCCGCGAGGGCCTGGCCGCCGAACTGGAACCGTTTGTCCGGCATGGCTGAGGGCTCCCGCGGCGCCCTGGAACTGCTGGATGTGGCCGTGGCGGCCATGGGCGGGCAGAACCGGGCCGGACAGCATGAAATGGCCCGCCAGGTGGCTGAAGCGATCGAGACCGGAAACCATCTGCTGGTCCAGGCCGGCACCGGAACCGGCAAATCGCTGGCCTACCTTATTCCGCTGATCCGCCATGCGCTGGACAGTGACAAGCCTGCGATCGTCTCCACTGCGACGCTGGCGCTGCAGGCGCAGATCGTTGGCCGGGACCTGCCTCGGCTGCTGGATGCGGTCCAGCCGAAGCTGCCCCGTCCGGTGGACGTGGCCCTGCTGAAAGGCCGGGGCAACTATGTCTGCAAACACAAACTGCAGGGTGGCTTTCCGGACGAGGACGCGCCCGCAGCGCTGTTCACGCTGGGTGAGGACGCCGCAGCCTCCCATCCCGCCCCGGAGGCGGGGCCGGGCGGCACAGGAAGCGGCGGGCGCACCGGTGGGCCGGCGACCGCCCTGGGCCGGGACATCGTCCGGCTCCGCGAATGGGCCGAGGAGACGGAGACCGGCGACCGTGACGATCTGACGCCGGGGGTCAGCGACCGCGCCTGGCGGCAGGTGTCGGTCACCGCGATGGAGTGCCTCGGCGCGCAGAAATGTCCGCTCGCCGAGGAATGCTTCAGTGAGCGGGCACGCGCGGCGGCGGCGGAGGCCGACGTCGTAATCACCAACCATGCGATGCTGGCCATCAGCGCGTTCGAGGGCCTTGCCGTCCTGCCGGACTATGACGTGGTCGTCATCGACGAGGCCCATGAACTCCAGGACCGCGTCACCGGCGCGGTCTCCGGCCAGCTGTCCGCAGCGATGGTAACCGCGGCGGCGTCCGCGGTGCGCAAGCATACCGGCGTCAGCGGCGAGGCCCTCACCGCCGCCGCCGGGCATCTGGAAGCGGTGCTCGACGGCGTCCCCTCCGGCCTGGTGCCGTCCGGACTCAGCGAAGCGCAGGAACTGGCGGTGGTCCAGGTGCGCGAAGCCTGCCGGGCCGCGCTCTCCGATTCGAAGCCGGACAGCACCGCGGCCGCCGACGGGGGCCGGCAGCTGGCGCGTTCCCGGCTGACGGTCATCCTGGAACTGTGCGAACGGATGATCGACGCTGCCCGCGCCGGCGAGGTCCTGTGGATCTCCCGCGCCGCCGCCTTTTCTCCGCAGGGCGGCTACGCCGCTGAAGACGAGACGCAGCCGGCCACGATCAACATTGCACCCTTGTCCGTGGCAGGCCGGCTGCGGGAAGGCCTCTTCGACGGCCATACGGTCATTCTTACCTCGGCCACCCTGGCCATCGGCTCGGCGTTCGAACCGGTGGCCGGATCGCTGGGCCTGCTCGGAGAAGGAGCGCCCAGCTGGTCGGGAACCGACGTCGGCAGTCCCTTCGACTATCCGAAGCAGGGCGTGCTCTATGTAGCCAAGGACCTGCCCAAGCCCGGGCGCGGCGTTTCGGAACAGCAGCTCGACGAACTGGAGGCCTTGCTGCGGGCGTCCAACGGCGGTGCCCTGGGACTGTTTTCCTCCCGGCGCGCAGCCGAGGAGGCGGCCGATGCCATGCGACTGCGCCTGGACCTGGACATCCTCTGCCAGGGCGAGTCGTCCATGTCAGCGCTGGTGAAGCAGTTCGCCGCGGAGCCGGATACCTGCCTGTTCGGCACAATGTCCCTGTGGCAGGGCGTGGACGTGCCGGGGCCGTCGTGCCGGCTGGTCATCATCGACCGCATTCCGTTTCCCCGGCCGGACGACCCGCTGATGACGGCCCGCACCCGGGCGGTGGCCCAGGCCGGCGGCAATGGCTTCATGAGCGTTTCGGCGACCCATGCGGCTGTGCGGCTGGCACAGGGGGCGGGGCGTCTGATCCGGGCCGCCGGCGACCGGGGCGTGGTGGCAGTACTGGACTCCCGGCTGGCTACGGCCCGTTACGGCGGATTCCTCCGGAGTGCGCTGCCGCCGTTCTGGGGCACCACGGACCGGGCGACGGTCCTTGCGGTGCTGCAGCGGCTGGCCGGGACAGCATGAGGCCTGCCACCGTCAGCGGCAGGCCACCAGGTCAGAGCGACCGCAGCACCGACACGACTTTGCCCATGATCGTGGCGTGGTCCCCAAGGATCGGCTCGTAGCGGGTGTTCTGCGGCAGCAGCCAGGTATGGCCGTCGCGCTGCCGGAAGGTCTTCACCGTCGCTTCGTCATCGAGCAGCGCGGCCACGATTTCGCCGTTCAGGGCGCTCTGCTGGCGGCGGACGACCACCCAATCGCCGTCGCAGATGGCAGCATCGATCATCGAATCGCCGGACACCCGGAGCATGAAGAGCTCCCCGTGGCCCACCAACTGCCGGGGCAAAGGTACGACGTCCTCCACCGACTGGTCGGCCAGGATAGGGCCGCCGGCGGCAATGCGGCCCACCAGTGGGACCATGGCCGTATCCGCCGCACTGGCCAGGTCAGCCACCGGGGTTCCCTTGGTGCTCCGCAGCACGCCGGGTTCATCAACGCCGGCGATCTCCACCTTGCCCTGGTCCAGCGTGAGCGGAATCAGGATCTCCATGGCGCGCGGCCGTTTGGGATCCCGCCGGATGTAGCCGAGTTTCTCCAGTTGGATCAGCTGGTGGGTGACGCTGGACAGGCTGGCCAGCCCAACCGTATCCCCGATCTCGCGCATGGACGGCGGATAGCCGTTTGCGCTGATCGAACGCTGGATGGTCTCCAGGATCTTCTTCTGCCGGGGCGTCAGCCCTTTTGACTGCCGCCGTGTACGCCGGGCCTTGCCGCCGGATTCGGTCTGGGGTGCCGGCACGTTCTCCTGCGCGGTACTGCCTTCCATGGCCGTACTTCCTTCCTTATTTCGTCAGTGGCGGCTGGTGCTGTGTGCGTGCGGCCTCCTCTTGCTTTAACGCTAGGTGAGGCACGGCACTATTTCAAACATTTGTTCGACTGTGTCTCGACATGTGTCGTTGGTTAGTGCTAAAACTGCTCTTGTGCCGGAATCGAACAGGGATTCGATGCGGCACGTGGAGGGTTTCGAAGGATCGAACCGTTCGAGCCAGAAAGGTAACCGCTATGACCGCCCAGATTGCACTGCACTTTCCGCCTGGCACCACCGGCCCTGCGAAGGGCTTCGGGGCCCTGCTCCCGGCCGTCCGGCCGGCTGCTGCCCGGTTCCGGTTGACGCGCCGCGGCAGGCTGGTGTTGGTGGGGCTTCCGCTGATGCTGCTGGCGGTGGCTCTGTTGACCCTTGCCGGCTCCGTCACGGCCCCGGCCACGGCATCGGGTGATCCGCTTGTCGCTGCGGAGCCGGAGGTTGTCACCGTCGGCCCTGGTGAATCTTTGTGGTCGCTCGCCGTTGAGCTTGCTCCCGGACAGGACCCGCGCGAGGTGGTGGCAGAGATTATCCAACTTAACAATCTGGACACCCCGCTGGTCCACTCCGGACGGCAACTGTTCGTCCCGGCATCCCGCTAAGCGTTCGGATTGCACGGTCCAGCCAGGATGGCGCTGTCTGTGGCGCCCGCCACAGGATTCCGTCTCGCACGCTGAATCGTCTTAAACTAGGCCAGTGACTGAACAGCTTGAGGCCCTGAACCACCTTCCCCTCCGTGATGACCTGCGCGGCAAGCATCCCTACGGGGCGCCTCAGCTGGACGTGCCGATCCTGCTGAATGTCAACGAAAACACCCATGGTGTACCCGCCGAGGTGCACCGGGCCATTGTTGAGGCAGTAGGCCAGGCCGTGGCTGGCCTCAACCGTTATCCGGACCGTGAATTTACGGTACTGCGCCAGCTGCTGGCGCAGTACCTGGGACATGGACTGACCGCGGACAACGTCTGGGCGGCCAACGGTTCCAACGAAGTGCTGCAGCAGATCCTGCAGGCCTTCGGTGGCCCCGGCCGCACCGCGATAGGCTTCCCGCCCACCTATTCCATGTATCCGCTGCTGGCCAGCGGCACCGGTACTGCGTATGTCACCGGAACCCGGGATGCCGGCTTCGGACTGGACGCGGCGTCGGCGGCGGAGCAGGTGGCCGCCTCCGGCGCGAATATCGTGTTCCTGTGCTCACCGAACAACCCCACCGGCACGGCGCTGGGGCTCGACGTCGTGGAAGCGGTGTACGAGGCAGGCCGGGCCAGCAATGCGATCGTGATCGTCGATGAGGCCTACGCTGAGTTCTCCCACGCCGGCACACCCAGTGCCCTGACGCTCCTGCCAGGGCGGGAGCGGCTGATCGTCTCGCGGACCATGAGCAAGGCGTTTGCGCTGGCCGGTGCGCGGCTGGGCTATCTCGCCGCGGCGCCCCAGGTTGCCGACGCCCTGCGCCTGGTGCGGCTGCCGTACCACCTTTCCGCCATCACCCAGGCCACGGCGACGGCGGCGCTGAAGCATTCATCGGCGCTGCTGGCCAATGTGGAGGACATCAAGACCCAGCGGGACCGGATCGTCCGCGAGCTGAAGCGGATGGGGCTGACGCCCGCTGACTCGGACTCGAACTTCGTCTTTTTCGGCGGGCTCCGGAACCCGCAGGCGGTCTGGGAGGGACTGCTGGAAGCCGGCGTCCTGATCCGCGACGTCGGCATTCCGGGCCACCTGCGGGTGACGGCGGGAACGGAAGCGGAGACTACGGCGTTCCTCGAGCGGCTCGAGCAGCTCATCTGATTTTCATTATTCTCCTAGACTATTAAGCGCGGCAGCTGCGCCTCCCGCGGCCAGCGCACCCACCACCACTTTCCAAAGGACAGCAATGACCGTGGACATTTCCACCGGACGGACCGCCCGCCTCGAGCGCACCACCAGCGAATCATCAGTGCTCGTGGAGCTCAACCTGGACGGCACCGGCCGCTCGGACATCAGCACCTCCGTGCCCTTCTACGACCACATGCTCACGGCGCTGTCCAAGCACTCGCTGATCGACCTGACCGTCAAGGCCACCGGCGACACGCACATCGATGTCCACCACACGGTCGAGGACGTCGCCATTACCTTCGGCGAGGTGCTCAAGTCCGCGCTGGGCAGCAAGGCCGGAATCCGCCGCTTCGGTGAGGCAACGGTGCCGCTCGATGAAGCGCTGGCCAACGCCGTCGTCGATATTTCCGGGCGGCCGTACCTGGTGCACGGAGGTGAGCCGGCCGGACAGGAATACCACCTGATCGGCGGCCACTTCACGGGATCGCTGACCCGCCACGTCTTCGAGGCCATCACCCTGCACGCCCAGATCTGCCTGCACATGCGGGTGCTGTCCGGGCGGGATCCGCACCACATCGTGGAAGCGCAGTTCAAAGCCTTTGCCCGCGCACTCCGCGCAGCGGTTGAGCCGGACCCGCGGGTGGAGGGCATCCCATCCACCAAGGGCGCACTGTGAGCGTGCCGCCGCGGGTAACCGTTCTTGACTATGGTTCCGGGAACATCCGGTCCGCGGTCAGGGCGCTGGAGCACGTTGGCGCCGAAGTGACGCTGAGCGCCAAGCCGGACGATGTGCTCCATGCCGATGGTCTGGTTGTCCCCGGCGTGGGCGCCTTTGCTGCGGTCATGAACGGACTCAAGTCCGTGGATGCGCTGCGGATGATCGGCCGGCGGGTTGCCGGCGGCCGGCCGGTGCTGGGCATCTGCGTGGGCTTGCAGATCCTCTTCGAAGAGGGCGTCGAACATGGTGTCCGCACCCAGGGCATGGGGGAGTGGCCGGGCACTGTGGAAAGGCTGCCCGCCAAGGTGGTTCCCCACATGGGCTGGAACACGGTCAGGGTGCCGGAAGGCTCCAGGCTCTTCACCGGCATCGAGGACGAGCGGTTCTATTTTGTGCATTCCTACGGCGTGCAGGCATGGAATTTCGATGTGACGCAGCCGCTGATGGCGCCTCCGCTGGTCACGTGGTCCGACCACGGCGGTCCGTTCATCGCCGCCGTCGAGAACGGGCCGCTGTCCGCCACCCAGTTCCACCCGGAGAAATCCGGTGACGCAGGAGCGCAGCTCCTGAGGAACTGGACCTCGGGGCTGAAGTAGGACAAGCATGTGGAGTATTGTCTTGATGGGCGCTGCCGGGCTGCTGGCTGGCGGTGCCATTTCCTTCCGCCGGCAGAAGCTGCCCGTGTGGCTGGTAGCCAGCTTCTGGGTCCTGGCGGCCATGGCCCTCCTGGCTGCGTGGCTGCTGACGTTGGAGCCACCAGCGTCCTGACCGCGCCGGCTTCCATTGGCGCGGAGCCGTTTTCCTGACTGGAGCCCCACCGGCCGGCAGCCAGTCTGCCGGCTCTGTCGAACCCAAACCAACCGCTGAGAAAGCAGACCCCAACCATGACTTCGTTCAACGAAACGCCCATCCTGGAACTCCTCCCCGCCGTTGACGTGGCGGACGGCCAGGCGGTCCGCCTGGTACAGGGCGAGGCAGGAAGCGAAACCAGCTACGGGGATCCGCTGGACGCGGCCATGGCGTGGCAGAACGACGGCGCGGAATGGGTGCATCTGGTCGACCTGGACGCCGCCTTCGGCCGGGGCTCCAATCTGGAGCTGCTCGAACGAGTGGTCAAGCAGCTGGATATCAAGGTTGAACTGTCCGGCGGCATCCGGGATGACAGGTCGCTGGACAATGCGCTGGAACTTGGTGCCCACCGCGTCAATCTGGGAACCGCGGCCCTTGAGAACCCGGAATGGACGGCCCGCGCCATTGCCCGCTACGGCTCCGCGATCGCCGTCGGCCTCGATGTCCGCGGCACCACGCTGGCTGCCCGGGGCTGGACCAAGGAAGGCGGCGATCTCTGGGAGGTCCTCGCCCGCCTCGAGGACGCGGGCTGCTCACGGTATGTGGTCACCGATGTCACCAAGGACGGCACGCTGAGGGGCCCGAACCTCGAGCTGCTGCGCGAGGTGGCATCGCGGACCGACAAGCCGGTTGTCGCTTCCGGCGGCATTTCCAGCCTTGACGACATCGCCGCCCTGCGCGAACTGGTCCCGCAGGGCGTCGAAGGAGCGATCGTGGGCAAGGCGCTGTACGCCGGCGCCTTCACGCTGCCGCAGGCGCTGGACGTGGCCGGACGCCGGGCCGAGTAGTCCGTGACTGAACCGCAGGTGCCCAAACGGCACCTTCCCGGACATATTGCTGCGGCTCTGGCTAAGGCCGGCGGGCCGGCGGACTCCGCCGGCCGGCCCTGGGCCGGCCGGGACCTCAGCGGCGACGGGAACCCGCTGCATAATTTTGATGACGACGACGGCCTGGCCGACGCCGGCTATGCCGCCGCAGTACGCCGGCTCATCGCAGGCGACGGCACCGAGGCCGGCGTCATTCAGGCACTGGCCAGCGCCAGGGTGTTCGTGCCGATCGTCGCGGAACTGGGCGAGGAAGCGGACGGCGGCCACGGGCTCGCCGCCGACAAGCAGGCCGATATGGCGCTGGTGACGCTGAAGGCGCCGGACGGCCGCAAGGCCCTGCCGGTGTTCAGCTCGGTTCGTGCGCTCCAGGCCTGGCACCCGCAGGCACGGCCGGTGGCGGTGTATGCCGCCCGGGCGGCCCTGTCCGCGGTCGCGGAGCAGGCGGAGCTGATGGTCCTGGACCCGGGAGCGGAAATGACTTTCGTGGCGCGCCGTCCGGCCGTATGGGCGCTGGCGCAGCAGAAGGCATGGCTGCCGGCGTATGCCGATGCGGCGCTGGCCGGTATTGTGTCCTCAGCAGCGTCGGGCGAGCCTCGCATCCTGCAAATCCGGCTGGAGGCCGGCAGCGGCGTTGCTACCCGCACGGCGGCGGGCCAGGCGGTCCCCGGCGGTGGGCCGGGGCCGGAACTGCGGCTGGTTGTCCGCCTCGAACCCGGACTGGAGCAGGACGAAGTCAGGGATATCGTCGGCGCCTTGCAGCGCTCCCTGAGCACGAACCAGGATTTCGTGGAGCGGGTGGACTCTCTTGAGGTCAAGCTCACGCGCTGAGCCGCGGGCAGTCGGCCTGGACGGCACCGGGCCGCCCCGCGCTGGGCGGGACGGCCCGGTGCCGCGGGCTAGTTCACCGGGCCGGTGAATTTTTCGCCGGGGCCTTTGCCGGGTTCGTCCGGGAGGACCGAGGCCTCACGGAAGGCAAGCTGCAGTGAGCGCAGGCCGTCGCGCAACGGGCCGGCATGCTGGCTGCCGATCTCCGGTGCGGCTGCCGTGACGAACCCGGCAAGCGCCGTGATCAGCTTCCGTGCCTCGTCGAGGTCCTTGAGTTCGTCGGCGTCCTCGCCCGCGGCGAGGCCGCACTTCACCGCAGCGGCGCTCATCAGGTGGACTGCCGCCGTCGTAATCACCTCCACGGCGGGAACTTCGGCGATGTCGCGCATCTGCCGGCTGGCCTCCAGCTCCTCAGCGCTGGGCTGGTCGCCTGGGAAGGAGTGGCGGGTGCTCTCGGTGGACGGATTATTGTCTGCGGTACTCATACTGGTAAGCTTGTCACAGACCGACTGGATGTCGTTATTCAACCGGCCCGTGAAACTGCCCCCAGGGGCGGTCACCGGACGGGGCGGCATCCGGTTCGCAAGCGGAGACCTCTCCCACCCGCGTTGGCCTCTTCCCACTGGGAAGCAAGTGCTGCCGGGTTCCGGTCGGTGATTCACGGCAGGCTTCCGGCGGAAGCCCCGGCCGTGACGGCAGTTGCCCTCGGGGGCGGTTGCCGCCGATCCTCCGAGGCCTTCGATTGCACTGCAGTCGGAGGCCTTCTCCTTTTGCAGGTGAAACCAGACCACCACGGTGGACCTAGAGTTACAGGAGCTACACATTAGCGAGCCACGAATCAATGATCGAATCCGCGTCCCGGAGGTGCGGTTGGTCGGACCGGCTGGTGAGCAGGTTGGCGTTGTCCGGATCGAAGATGCCCTTCGCCTTGCTGCCGAGTCCGACCTTGATCTTGTTGAGGTAGCACCGCAGGCCAAGCCTCCGGTGTGCAAACTCATGGATTTTGGCAAGTACAAATATGAAGCTGCTGTCAAGGCCCGTGAGGCCCGCAAGAACCAGACGAACACGGTGCTCAAGGAGATCCGCTTCCGTCTGAAGATCGACAAGCATGATTACGAAACCAAACGTGGTCATGCCCTGCGGTTCCTCGGTGCCGGTGACAAGGTCAAGGCTATGATCCAGTTCCGCGGCCGTGAACAGCAGCGTCCGGAGATGGGCATCCGCCTGCTCCAGCGCTTCGCCGAGGACGTTGCTGAAGTCGGGATTGTGGAATCGAGTCCGCGGATCGACGGACGCAACATGGTCATGGTGATCGGCCCGGTCAAGAACAAGGCCGAGGCCAAGGCGGAGGCCCGCCGCGAAGCGCAGCGTTCCGAGGCCAAGGCTGCCAATGAGGCCGCCAAGAGCGCCAAGGAAGATGGCCGGGTGGATGTTTCATCGGACAAGGCGCCGTTGACCCAGAGCCTGGGCGACCTGCTTCCCGAGGGACTGACCAAGGCTCAGGCCGCGCCACAGGAAGCAGTGCCGGAAGCGCCCGCAGCGCAGGAGGCTCCGGCGGTGGCGGCTCCGGCTGCGCAGGCCGAGCCTGCGGTTGAGCCGGCTTCGGCGCCCAAGCCTGCTACTGAGGCCACGCCGGCTGCGGCACCCAAGCCTGCTGCTGAGGCCATGCCGGCTGCGGCACCCAAGCCTGCTGCTGAAGCAGCGCCGGCCGCGGCACCGAAGCCGGTTGCTGAGACCAAGCCGATTGCTGAGACCAAGCCGGCTGCGGCGTCCAAGCCTGCTGCTGAAGCAGCGCCGGCAGCGGCACCGAAGCCGATTGCTGAGACCAAGCCGGCTGCGGCACCCAAGCCAGCCATGCCCAAGCCCCGTCCGATGGCCAAGCCTGCCGCGCCCAAGCCCGGCAAGGGTGCTCCGCGCAGCACTTCCGGCCAGAACAGGCCCGGGACCGCCAGGTAACGGCCACGGCCGTTGGCAGCGGTGCCGGCCACGGCCGAGTGCCGCGGTACGGGCCGGGCGAGCAGATAAACAACCGGCGCGCCGCCAGGCGCGCCCCAAGACCCAAGGGCCATGCCCGCGGACTTACGTAAGGAGATCGGTAGCCATGCCGAAGATGAAGACCCACAGCGGCGCCAAGAAGCGCTTCAAGCTGACCGGAAGCGGCAAGCTCAAGCGCCAGCAGGCCAATCGCCGCCACTACCTGGAGCACAAGGCCTCGACGCTGACCCGCCGTCTGGCCAGCGACAAGCTCGTGTCTCCGGCCGACGCCAAGGGCATCAAGAAGATGCTGGGCGTCTAACCCAGACCTTTGATTGGGGGATCGCTCGATCCCTCATCATTCCACCAAAGCATCTCAGGCACGGCCCGGTCGCGGGCGCGCAAGGTCTGGGAGAGATTTTTAAGGAGTACGCACGTGGCACGTGTGAAGCGGGCAGTCAACGCCCACAAGAAGCGCCGGGTCATCCTTGAGCGCGCATCCGGTTACCGCGGACAGCGGTCCCGTCTGTACCGCAAGGCCAAAGAGCAGGTCATCCACTCGCTGGTCTACAGCTACAACGACCGCCGCAAGAAGAAGGGCGACTTCCGCCGCCTGTGGATCCAGCGCATTAACGCTGCATCCCGCGCCAACGGCCTGACCTACAACCGCCTGATCCAGGGCCTGAAGGCCGCCGAGATCCAGGTTGACCGCCGCATGCTGGCGGACCTGGCCGTCAACGACGCCACTGCCTTCGCCGCGCTGGTCCAGCTGGCCAAGGATGCGTTGCCGGCCGACACATCGGCTCCGGCCCAGAAGGCGCCGAAGGCCAAGGTTGTGGCCGCAGCGACTGCCGCTCCGGTGGCCGAGAAGGTCCTGGCCGAGAGCGAGGTTGCCGGCGCCGTCAAGGGCGTGCAGGGCGCTTCCGCCCCTGAAGGCTTCATTATCAAGGGCAACGCCGCGTCCAAGAAGTACCACGTGCCGGGTTCGACCTGGTACGAGCAGACCGAGGCCGAGTACTGGTTCGAGTCCGTTGAGGCCGCCAAGGCCGCCGGCTTCGAGCCGGCAGGCGGCGAGGCGCGCCAGAAGTTCCAGGGCTAGTTCCTGACGCTTCACGCACCATTGAATAACGACGCCGGGCGCCCGCAGGCTGCCGTCATGTCCAATCCCCGAGCCGATCGGGTCCGCGACGTGGCCAAGCTTGCTGGGCGCCCAGCGCGTTTAAAGCGCCGCCAGTTCCTGGCCGAAGGCCCGCAGGCTGTCCGTGAGGCGCTGCTGGCGCACCGGAATAGCGACGCCGGCACACCGGTGGTTGCCGAAATCTATGCCACCGCGGCATGCCTGGATAGGCTGCCCGAACTGGCGGACCTGGCCCGGGACCTGCCGCTGCGGCTGGCGACGGACGAGGTGCTGGCCGCGATGGCGGACACCGTCAACCCGCAGGGAATCGTGGCGGTCTGTAACTTCATCGATGTGACCCTGGACGAAGTCCTCGCACGCCGGCCGGCGCTGGTGTCCGTTCTGGTCCGGGTCCAGGATCCGGGCAACGCCGGCACGATCCTGCGGGCCGCCGACTCGGCGGGAGCGGACGCAGTCCTGCTCACCGCGGCCAGCGTGGACATCTACAATCCCAAGGCCGTGCGGTCCACCGTGGGTTCGATCTTCCACCTTCCCGTGGTCATGGGCCTGGACTTCGACGCTCTGATGGCCGGGCTGCGCGCGGCCGGCATCGCGGCGCTGGCCGCCGACGGCTACGGCAAGCTGGACCTCGACGAACTCCAGGACCAAAGCGCCGGCCGGCGGCTGGGCATCGGAGCGGAGCGCGCCCGGGGCGTGAAGGAGACCGAGGCCGGTGCCGCCGTCGTTCCCCTTCTGGAGGAGCCCACCGCCTGGCTGTTTGGCAACGAGGCCCAGGGCCTGTCCGACACCGAGCTGGCCGCGGCGGACCACCGCGTAGCGGTGCCTGTGTACGGGGCGGCGGAAAGCCTGAATGTCGGCACGGCGGCCACGGTCTGCCTGTATGCCTCGGCGCGCGCCCAGCGGCGCCGCTGACTCATCGGCGTCAGAGCTGTCCGGCCCGCAACAGAGCTGTCTGGTCCTCGACAGAACGGCCCGGCGCTGGTGCGCCGGGCCGTGTCGTTAATCCCGCAGGAGCTGTTGATCCCGCAGGAGCTATGGGCAGGTTGCGTCAGGCGTGGCCACGGCCGTGGCTTCTGCCGGTGACAGCACCGTAGATCCCGGCCACGATCAGGCCACCCACGATGGCCAGGATCCAGGTGCCGAGATCGAAAAAGCCTTCAACCCCCGATCCAAAGAGCATGCTGCCGATCCAGCCGCCGACGATGGCTCCCACGACGCCGAGGATCAGGCTGGTGGCCCATCCTCCGCCTACCCGTCCGGGCATGACTGCTTTCACAATCGCGCCCACAATAAGACCCAGAATGATCCAAGCGACGAAACCCACGGTTCCTCCTTTGTGTCGCCGTGCATGGTTCTTACAGGTTCAAGTATCTGCTCAGCAGGCTTACCATTTCAATAGCGCTGCGGCATTGCGGTCCGCCGATGTACCGTAGCTTCAGGAAGCCGTCCGCGGCGGCCGCGTGCTGCGGGGCAATCGACCGAGACCTGGATGGAATTCATGGCTGCTAGTGGTGGTGGTACGAAGGCAATCGTGGCGGCGCTGGCCGCCAACCTGACCATTGCCGTTCTCAAATTCATTGCGTTTGCGCTGACCCGATCCTCTTCGATGCTGGCGGAAGCGATCCACTCCGTGGCGGACTCGGGCAACCAGATCCTGCTGCTGGTCGGCGGCAAGGCGGCACGGCGCCAGGCCAGCCCCGAGCATCCCTTCGGCTACGGACGTGAACGGTACATTTATGCGTTCATCGTCTCGATCGTGCTGTTCAGCGTCGGCGGCCTGTTCGCGCTGTACGAGGCCTACCACAAGTGGCAGGATCCGCACCCCATTGAGGGCGCGTGGTGGTGGGTGCCCGTGGCCGTGCTGGTCGGCGCGATCATCGCCGAGGCGTTCTCCTTCCGGACGGCCATCAGGGAATCGAACCACGTCCGCGGCAGCAAGGGCTGGGTGGAGTTCGTCCGCACGGCCAAGCAGCCGGAGCTGCCGGTGATCCTGCTTGAAGACCTGGGCGCGCTGCTGGGCCTTGTCTTTGCCCTGTTCGGCGTTAGCCTGACCCTGATCACGGGCAACGGCATCTGGGACGCCGTCGGTACCGCCATGATCGGGCTGCTGCTCGTGTGCATCGCCGTCGTCCTGGCGCTGGAAACCAAGTCTCTGCTCCTGGGCGAAGCCGCCACGAAGGAGGACGTCCGCCGAATCGAAGAAGCCATTTGCAGTGACGGGACGCGCATCATCCACCTCAAGACGATGCACCTTGGCCCGGACGAGCTGCTGGTGGCGGCGAAGATTTCCGTGGAGCACAGCGATACCGGCGAGCGGATCGCCGCCGCCATCAACTCCGCCGAACAGCGCATCCGCGCCGCGGTGTCCAGCGCCCGGGTCATCTACCTGGAACCGGACATCTACTCCACGAAGACCGCGGGAGCCTCCGCTACCTGACGGGCGGCGCTCCGGTTCCTATCAGTCCCGTTGGTGCGGTCCAGTGCCCCGCTCACCAGGGCGACCACCAGCCCGACGGCGGCAAGCACCGCCCCGACGAGGGCGGGGGCCAGGTATCCCCAGCCCCAGGCGATAACCAGGCCGCCCAGGAAGGCTCCGAGCGCATTAGCCGTGTTGAGCGCCGAATGGTTCAGCGATGCCGCCAGCGACGGTGCATCGGGGGATACATCCATCAGCCGCGTCTGGAGGGCTGGGACCAGCGTGGAGCCGCTGGCGCCGATCAGGAACACCAGTACGACGGCGGCGACCTGGTTCTGTGCGGTCAGGCTGAAAGTGAGCAGCAGCACGGCGATGGCCACCATGACCCAGTGGATGCTGCCCATGACCGAGATGTCGGCCAGCCGTCCACCGGCAAGGCTGCCGGCGACCATGCCAGCTCCGTAGAGCCCGACGATCCAGGGTATGGCCGCGGGAGAGAAACCCGAGACCTCGGTCATGGTGAAGGCGATGTAGGAATAGAGAGCAAAGAACCCGCCGAAGCCCACCACGCCGATCAGCAGCGCCAGCCACACCTGCACCCGCCGCAGCGCGCCCAGTTCCCGGCGGATGCTCGACTCGGCCAGGGCCGGCTGGAACGGCACGAAGGCGGCGATCATGGCGAAGGCCGCGGCGCCGATCAGGCCGACGACGACGAACATCAGCCGCCAGCCGAAGCTCTGTCCCAGCCAGGTGGCGAACGGAACCCCGATGACGTTTGCGACCGACAGCCCCAGCAGCACCATGGCGATGGCCCTGGCGCGTTTGGTGGGGACCGCCATGGAGGCAGCGACGACCGAGGCCACACCGAAGAACGCTCCATGCGGCAGTCCGGCGGCGAAACGGGTACCCATCAGCGTCCAATATTCCGGTACGATCACCGAGGAGACGTTGCCCACGGTGAAGAGCGCCATCAGGGCCAGGAGCAGATACTTCCTGGGCCAGCGCGCGCCGAGCGCGGTGAAGACAGGAGCTCCGACCACAACGCCGAGGGCGTAGGCCGAGATGAGGTGGCCGCCCTCGGGCTCGGTGATGCCCAACTCGTTGACGACGTTGGGCAGCAGCCCCATGATGGCGAATTCCGTGGTTCCAATGCCGAAGCCGCCCATGGCCAGGGCCAGGAGGGCCAGAGCGAAGTGCCGGCGACGGCCGGCCGGAGCGGAAGGGGCGGTGCGGTAATTCTGTCGGCCGGTGGTCGGTGCGCCGGTTTGCTGGGTCATGTGGCTCTTTCGCAGGGGGTGCCGGTGCTGGATGTCCGGCCGGGGCAGGGGAGGCACGCGGCGCTGCGGCGAAGGAAGGGGGCAGGCGGCTGCCCGGTTGACCTGCCGGATCGGCAGGGCCGGTCTTAAGTCTAGGGCAGGCGGCGTCCAGTCTAGACTCGGAGCGTGGACATCACCGATTCGGAACTGCGTTCCCAGGACATGAGGCTCAAGCAGATCGTCGGCGGCGCCGTGGTCGATTCCCTCGCCGCGCCGTCGCGGCTTCTGGCTGCACGCCGCAGCGCGCCCGTGCAGCTGGCCGGGCTGTGGGAATTCCCGGGCGGCAAAGTGGAGCCCGGCGAAGGCTGCGAGGCGGCACTGCGCCGGGAACTGGTTGAAGAGCTGGGGATCCGGGTGCGGCTGGGCGCCGAGGTCGCCGGTCCGCTGGCGCAGGGCTGGCCGTTGAACGACACTGCTGCGATGCGGGTCTGGTTCGCCGAGATCGACGCCGGCACGCCTCAGCCGCTGGAGGACCACGACGAACTTCGCTGGCTGGACCTTGGATCACCCGCTGACGTCCTGGACCTGCCGTGGATTCCGGCGGATTTCCCGATCGTCAAGGCGCTGCTGGCGGCAGCCTGAGGCTGTGGCTACAGCCGGTGGGCGAACCGCATCAGGTTGCCGTCCGGATCTACATGCGCTCCTTCACGCAGCTGATAGTCCGTGTCAACGGGCGCGCTGGTGGGACAGTCATATTCCGATGCTGCCGAAATGGCCTGCCACTCAGCGGCCAGGGCATCCGCATCGTCCACGTAAATGAAGGCGGAGGCGAAGTTCTCGGCCGGATCCAGGCCTGGGGCTTCCCAGAAATGAAGCCGAACGGCTCCGCGGCGGGCATAGGCGTAGGCCTCGTCGCCGTCGAAAGGGGTCACATCGAATCCGAGCGCACGGTAATGGGCGATCGAACGGTTGATATCGAGAACGGGAAAAACGGGAGCTGCCAGTTCAAGGTTGACCATGGCTTGAGCCTAACGGCACCCGCCTCGCTTCGGGCAAGTACAGGCAGGTTCGCAGCGGGTGATGCTGGTCATGCCAGCTGCAGGGTGGCAGACTGGCTGAATCCAACTGGTGGGCGCAACAATGAGTGGGCGCGCCGTTTGGTGAGCGCATCGACAAGGGGAGTGAGGAGACAGGCGGCATGGTCAAAGAGTCAGACGGTGATCCCGAGGCTGCAGCAGACACTGAGGAGATCAAACGCAAGTTCCGCGAGGCATTGGAGCAGAAGAACGAACGCCGCCACGCGTCCGTCCGGGCCGCGGGGCCGGCCAAAATCAACAACGCCCATGGTCCGGAGAGCCACAAGCGGGACTTCCGGCGCAAAAGCGGCTGAGCCTGCGCTCAGAACAGCGTCGGCTGGGCGGCAGCGTCCGGCATGCCGGCATCCGCCGCCGCTGTGCCGGTGTCGCGGATAAACCGGGCGCCGCTGCTGAAGCCGTGGCGTCTCCGGAAGTAGTTGATCCGTCCGGCCAGCCACTGCCGGTACTCCTTCGAGGCGTAGGCGCCGCCGCGGTACAGGCGCCGGTAGGGTCCGAGCAGCCGCGGATGTTCGGACGTCAGCCATTGCATGTACCATTCCCGCGCGCCGGGACGTAGATGCAGGGCCCCGGCTGTGACGCCGGTGGCTCCGGCCTGCGCCAGGCTGCCGAACAAATGGTCGAGGGCCTCGTCCCCGTCGGTCAGCCAGGGCAGGATCGGCATGGCCATGACGGCGCAGGGCAGCCCTGCGTCCCGCAGCCGGCTGATCAGTTCCAGCCGCGCCTTCGGTGCCGGTGTCCCCGGTTCCACCGCCCGCGCCAGCGCCGGATCGATCAGTGCCAGGGAAATGCCCATGCCGACGTCGACACTTTCGCGGGCAGCCTTAAGCAGCGGGATGTCCCGGGCCAGCAGCGTCCCTTTGGTGAGGATGGAGAACGGTGTTCCCGAGTCCGCCAGCGCCTTGATGATGTCCGGCATCAGGCGGTAGCGGCCTTCGGCCCGCTGATACGGGTCCGTGTTGGTTCCCATGGCAACGTGGTGCCGCTGCCACGAAGGTTTCGCGACTTCCTTCCGGAGCACGTCTCCGGCGTTGATCTTCACCACCAGTTGGCTGTCGAAATCCAGTCCCGCATCCAGATCCAGGTACGTGTGGGTTTTGCGGGCGAAGCAGTAGACGCAGGCGTGGCTGCAGCCGCGGTAGGGGTTGATGGTCCATTCAAAGGGCATGGCGGAGGTCGCCGGCACGCGGTTGAGCACGCTCCTGGCCAGCACTTCATGGAACGTCACCCCGGCGAATTCCGGGGTCCTGACGGTTCGGACCAGGCCCTGCAGGGGCAGGAGCGCCGTTTCGGCGGGAACGTTTGTTTCCTGGCCTTCCCATCTCATAAAAGCTATTAGAACATAGTTTCGGACCTCAGTGGAGGCCTGCTGCGCCGTGGCATGGGTACTTCTCCCCATGCCACCGAATGGAGCGCCGTGATCGGGCTGCGCTACGGTGGCAAGCGAGAAGATTGCGAGGAGGGCCTGTGGCCAAGTGGGACATCGATGCGGCGCTGGCGCGCACGATCATCAGCAAGACGGTGGAGGAGTACCTGGCTCTGGAATCCCTGAAGACTCAGCTGGAAACCGCCATCGAGGATGCGGCCGCAGCCAGCAAGAGCTCCAGGATCTCCGACGCACTGTACAGCGCGGCCTCCCTGGGCATCGTCGGCCAGGCCCAGTGGGCGCGCGACCGGGCGGCGAACGCGGCCAACGCCACGTCCGAAGCGGTGGACCATTACGTCAGGGGTGACCTGGAGATGGCCGGGAACGCCCAGCAGCAGGCGGCGAAGACCCCCGAAACCAGTGAGGAATCCGGCCAATGACGCAGGTCACTGCGACGTTTCCTGAGTGGGCGGATCCCGGCACCCTGGCAGGGCATGCCGACACCATCATCACCGGTGCATCGGACATGCAGGAGACAGCACAGACCGCGCAAACCACGTGGTCCGGCCTGGCCGCGGTCTACCACGCCCCGGAGCAGGAGCAGGTGCTCTCGGCGTTCGACCAGGTCCGCGAGCATGGCAACGAAGCCAAGCGGGTGGCGGAGGTGGTGGGCGGGGCGCTGAAGGACTTCGCCGAGGACGTGCGCGGGCTGCTGACCCGCCGCACGGCCCTGATGGCGGATATCGGCAGCCATAACACCGCCGAACTGACGGCGGAGGAACCGGATGCCGGAACCTACTGGGCGCTGCAGGAGCGGATCAACACGTTGCTGGCCGACTACGACGCGGCCGAGCTGCGCTGCGCCGGCGCGATCAACGCGGCATTCGCCCAGGCTCCCACGCCGGGTTTCCTGAGCACCGACGCCTTCGGAACGTACACGGGCCTTGCCGAGGACGTGGTGGACCGGGTCCACCACCAGCGGCTCTACACGCCAAAAGACCCTCAGCTGTACCCGCTGGAGGACGGAGCGCCGCTGACCTGGCCACCCGGGGCTCCGCTGCACGTGGACGAACTGGTCCATGACTTCATCGGCCCCGACGGGAAGAAGTACGTCACCCTGCCCTTCGGCATCGCCGTTGAAGCAGGCTCCGCCGCCGATCCGCAGATCAGGGCGCAGACGCCTATCAGCATGGCGGCGTTCGACGAACCGGGAACGCGCCTTGTGGCGGATCCGGAAATGGCTTCGCCGCCCGGCTGGGCGCGGTTCGCCGGCAAAGGCTTGTTTGCCCTCGACGCCGGAATCACCGTCTGGGACGAGGGCAGCGCCCAGTGGAACGAAGACCTGCAGGCGCACCCGGAGTGGGATACCGGCCAGCGGGCAGCCAGTGCCGGGGCCAATGTTGCCGTCGTGGGAGGATTATCCCTGGCCGGAGGCGCAGCTGGCGCCTGGGCAGGCGCCCAGGCCGGCGCCGCCATAGGGGCGCTCGGCGGCCCGGTCGGAGCGGCCGCAGGAGCGGTGATCGGCGGTCTCGTGGGAGGCATCGTCGGCAGCAGCGCGGGCGAGTTCCTGGGCGAAGCGGCCAAGGAAATGTGGGAATCCATATGGGGCTAGCAGCCGTCGCGGGACTGCTCTTCACCAGCCTTGGCCTGGCCGCCTACACCGGCCGGTGGAAGCGCTGGCTCGTCAGGGACATCCTCAACTGGCGGTACTTCGGCTTCGCAATGCTGTACGCCGGCCTGGCGTTTCTGCTGTTCCCGGTTGCTGCCCTTGCGGCCGAGGTGGATCTGGTGTGGCCGGCGCGGATACTGATGATCCTCGGCATAGCCGGGACGTGGATCACGATCATGGCCGTTTTCTGGCTGCCGAAGTTCATGCGGCCGCGCTGGTACCGTGAATGGGAAGCGCGCGGGGCGGACCGGAACGAGTTCGCACGACCCGGAGAGAAAGCGTGGTGGGGATAACAGGTGGCGGAACTTCCAATGGATGATTACCCGGTGATCAACGCCGGCGTGCTGCGCCTGCGGCACCCCATCAACTGGCAGCCGGTACAGCAGGAACAGGTTGATTTCGCGCTCGCCGCACCGGAGGCGGGCAAGGGCACCTTCCGTGCCAATGCGGTGATCCGCAGCGAGGCCACGGATGCCACGATCCAGCAGTTGTCCACCTGGTCCATTGCCTCCGCCATGGCGGACCTGCCCAACGTGTACATGATCGCGGTCAACCTCTGGCCGACGGCCGCTGTGCCGGCGCGCAGCCTGGAATTCACCTATGAGGCTGAGGGCCGCTGCATCTACGTCAACAAGTACATCTTTGCCGTTTCCGGCCGGGCCGTTGAACTGACCTTCAGCTGTACCGTGCCGCAATTGCAGAGTTATGCGCAGCTGTTCACCTTCATGGCGTCGTCCGTGGAGTTCACTTCGGAAACTGCGGGAGGACGCTGACCATGACGGATTATCCCCCCAAGCAGCCCCGGCTGGATGAGTGGACCTCCGGCATTGCCCAGGAGGAGCTGGAAGTGCTGTCCGGAATTTCGGCCAAGCAGCCGTACACCTCCGGCGGCCCGTGGGTGGACCTGGCGGCCCTGCAGCTGTTGTTCAAGGCTGCCCCTAAAGGCAAGCTCGGAAGGTTCGAGCTGAGCGGCCAGGAGGAGCCGATCGACCGGCTCGCGGAGGCCGGGCTGATGACGGTCACGGGAAAACTGACCCGGGAAGGCGAATTCCTGGCCGGACCTGCCCGTTCCGCGGCCGCGGGCGTGCAGCTCAGCGGCTCGCTGGGAAGCCTGCGCACGGGGCTGCAGTTGTGGATCGGCGAGTCCGGTGCGCTGGTGGCGGCAGGACCGTCGTACCACGCGCTGCTGGCTGCCGCCCGGCGCGGCGAGCCGGTCAACAGCCAGCTGATGCAGCTGGACTTCGTGGGCCACGAATCCATTCCAACGGCCGTCGGCCAGTGGCTGGGACTTGGCCCGGCGTGGTCGATCGCGGGCGAACCGGGGGTGCTCCCGGCAGCGGTGCTCGAGGCCCGGATCGCGGACGATACGGCGCCCGCGCCGGCGGAGGCTGACTCCCGCTTCCTGCGCATGTGGCATGAGCCCTGGGCGGTCTACACCGTGGCGATGTCACCGGGCGGTTTTCGGGCCGGCCTGATCAACGCGGCAGCGTCCGGTTTCTACCGCTTCGGCAAGGTCGACGGCGGTGTGGGACTGACGCCGCTGCCGTCCGGACAGTTGTGGAGCGTGCTGGTCAACGAAATCGGCGGCGCAGCCGCCGGCCGGCGGCGCTGACGCAGCGGACGGACCGGACGCTCGACATACCCGCCCTCGGCCAGGCCGGCCCACCGCTCGAACGGATTGCGCGATGCCGGATCACCCGTGCGGAGGAAGGACCACAGCATGCCCAGGAAGTACAGGGGCAGGAACGGCAGCCCCAGGCAGGCGGCGTACTGGGTGCTGTGCCGACCCTCGTGCCGGACCAGCACAGGATGGGCCGGCGGATAGTCCGGGCCCGCGCGGAACAGGACCACGTTCCCGACGGCGAAGGCACCGGCGAGGGGAAGCTTGGGGCGGTAGCCACAGGCATAGATCAGCCCGTCTGTGCCGCGCACCACGACACACCGCGTCCCGGCGGCCAGCAGCAGTCCCAGCGGCGTGGACAGATTCAGCCAGTTCAGGACCATTCTCAAACGCAGGCCGGCTCCCATGCAGCCCATGGTAACCAGCCGCCGTCGTACTTGACGGTGCTGTCCCGCCCCGTGGCAAGTGCCCGGCCGCTGTCAACTAGACTGGAAATGCCGGGCAGGACCGTAGGGCCTGCCTCTTCCCGGTCCCAGGACCACTGCAGCACCAGGTCGCGGGACGAACCACCACCGACATTAGGTAAGAACAATAAATGTCTGACTCCACCCAGGGGACACTGACCCCACACGAGACTGCCGCCGAGGCCGCGGTGCCCAGTCCGCTGGACGATGCCGCGGTCAATGCTGCGGTCGACCGCGCACTGGCCGATATCGCAGCCGCCGCCGATCTCGATGAGCTGAAGACGGTGCGCCTGGCGCATGCGGGGGAGAAGTCGCCGCTGAGCCTGTCCAACCGCGAAATCGGCAAGCTGCCCAAGGACCAGAAAGCCGCCGCCGGCAAGGTCCTGGGCCCGGCCCGCGGCCGGATCAACAAGGCGCTCGCCGGCCGCACCACCGAGCTTGAAGCCGAGCGGGATGCCAGGATCCTGGTGGAAGAGGCGGTGGACGTCACCGCCGCTCCGCGCCGCCGGCGCGCCGGCGCCCGCCACCCGCTGTCCACGCTGCAGGACCGCGTGAGCGACATCTTCGTGGGCATGGGCTGGGAGATCGCCGAAGGCCCCGAGGTGGAATCGGAGTGGTTCAACTTCGATGCCCTGAACTTCAAGCCGGACCACCCGGCCCGTGAAATGCAGGACACTTTCTTCGTGGAGCCGCCCAGCGCGCACCTGCTGATGCGCACGCATACCTCCCCGGTCCAGGTGCGCTCCATGCTGGAACGGGAGGTGCCCATCTACGTGCTGTGCCCGGGCAAGGTCTTCCGCACCGACGAGCTGGATGCCACCCATACCCCCGTCTTCCACCAGTTCGAAGGCCTGGCCATCGACAGGGGCCTGAGCATGGCGGACCTGCGCGGCACACTGGAGCACTTTGCCCGCCAGATGTTCGGCGACGAAGCGCAGATCCGGCTGCGCCCGAACTACTTCCCGTTCACCGAACCCTCCGCCGAGCTGGACATCTGGCACCCGGGCGCCAAGGGCGGTCCCCGCTGGATCGAGTGGGGCGGCTGCGGCATGGTCAACCCCAACGTGCTGCGCGCCGCCGGGATCGACCCGGAGGTCTATTCAGGTTTCGCCTTCGGCATGGGCGTGGAACGCACGCTCATGTTCCGCAACGAAGTCAGCGACATGCACGACATGATCGAAGGCGACGTACGTTTCAGCGAGCATTTCGGGATGGAGATCTAAGTGCGAATCCCCCTTTCATGGCTGCGTGAGTTCGCGCAGGTACCGGCGGACGCCACCGCCGAGGACGTTATGGCCGAGCTGGTAAAGGTCGGCCTGGAGGAAGAAGACGTCCACCGCCCCACCGATTCCCTGCAGGGTCCGATCGTGGTCGGCCAAGTGCTCTCCGTGGTCAAGGAACCGCAGAGCAACGGCAAAACCATCAACTGGTGCCAGGTCCAGGTGGCCCCCGAGGGCCAGGAGGCGGCCGACGGCGGCAACCACATCCACGGCATCGTCTGCGGCGCGCACAACTTCGAGGAGGGCGACAAGGTAGTGGTCACCCTCCCCGGCGCCGTGCTGCCCGGCGATTTCCGGATCGCCCCGCGCCAGACCTACGGCCACCTGTCCGAAGGCATGATCGCCTCCGTCCGCGAACTGGGCATCGGCGAGGACCACGACGGCATCCTCACGCTCAAGTCCCTGGGCCTGGACGGCGAGGTCGGCACGGACGCAATGGAACTGCTCGGCCTCTACGACCAGGCCGCGGAAATCAACGTCACCCCGGACCGCAGCTACTGCTTCTCCATCCGCGGCGTCGCACGTGAGTACGCCCACGCCACCGGAACGCAGTTCACGGACCCGGCTGCAGCCGTCGTTGTTCCCGCCGCCAAAGGCGAGGGCTTCCCGGTCCGCCTCGAGGACCAGTCGCCCATCTACGGCAAGCCCGGCTGCGACCGCTTCGTCGCCCGGACGGTCCGCGGCGTGGACCCGACCCGGCCCACGCCGACCTGGATGTCCTCCCGCCTGCGGCTGGCAGGCATCCGCTCCATCTCCCTGGTGGTGGATATCTCCAACTACGTCATGCTGGAGCTGGGCCAGCCGCTGCACTTCTACGACCAGGACAAGCTGTCCGGGGCCATCGTGGTGCGCCGTGCCAAGCCGGGGGAGAAGCTGCGGACCCTGGATGACAAGGAGCGTACGCTTGACGCCGAGGACCTGCTGATCACCGACGATTCCGGTCCGATCGGCATCGCGGGCGTCATGGGCGGGGCCACTACCGAGGTCTCGGACGGCACCGTCAACGTGCTGGTCGAAGCCGCGCACTTCGAGGAAGTGAGTATCGCCCGCTCCCGCCGCCGCCACAAGCTGCCGTCGGAGGCGTCCAAGCGCTTCGAGCGCGGGGTGGACTGGCACGTCGCCGACGAGGCGGCGCAGCGCGCCGTTGACCTGCTGGTCGAACTGGCTGGCGGCACCGCCGACGCCGCGGTGACCGACGTCGGCACGGAACCTGCCGCCGTCGTCATTGACCTGCCGGCCGGCTTCGCCGCCGAGCGCATCGGCATCGACTTCACCGAGGAGCAGATCGTCGGTTCGCTGACGGACCTGGGTGCGGCCGTTGAAAAGCGCGACGGCGGCTACCGGGTGACTGCGCCGAGCTGGCGGCAGGACCTGGAAACCAAGGAGGACCTGACCGAGGAGATCGCCCGGCTGGTCGGCTACGACAAGATCCCGTCCCGGCTGCCCGTGGCGCCTCCCGGCCGCGGCCTGACCCGCGTACAGCAGCAGCGGCGGCGCCTTCTGCAGGCGCTGGCCGACGCCGGCCTGACCGAGGTCCTGGCCTACCCGTTTGTTACCAAGGCCGCCAATGACACCTTCGGGACTCCCGAGGCGGGCGCCGTCCGTACTGCGGTCAAGCTGGCCAATCCGCTCAGCGATGACCACGGTTACCTGCGCACGAGCATCCTGCCCGGACTGATTGAGGCAGCCAAGCGCAACCACTCCCGCGGCTTCCGCGACCTGGCGCTGTTCGAAGCCGGTCTGGTGTTCCTGCCGGACGGCAAACTGGGCACGGAGACCATCCCGCCGCTGGGGGCCAGGCCCGCCGACGACGTGCTTGATGCGCTGTATGAGGGCCTGCCCGCCCAGCCTCTGCACGTGGGCGCGGTCCTGACCGGCCACGATTCACCCGCCGGTGCCGGACACACGCCGCGGCTGTGGGAGTGGTCCGATGCGCTGGATGTCGCGCGGCTGATGGGGGATGTGCTCGGTGTTGAACTGGTGGTCAGCCAGGGAACGCACCAGGCCTTCCACCCGGGCCGCACGGCGCAGTTGTCGCTGCGCAGCGGCGAGCTAGTCGGCTTCGCCGGGGAACTGCATCCCAAGCTCCTGGCCGAAATGGATATGCCGCCGCGGTCGGTGGCGCTGGAGCTGGACGCAGACAAGCTGTTCGACGCCGCCGCGGATGTGATCGTGGCTAGGCACATCTCCACGTTCCCGCTGGCAACCCAGGATGTTGCCCTGGTGGTTGCCGCCGATGTGGCGGCCGACGCCGTGCTGGAAACCCTGCGCGAGGGGGCCGGCGAGCTGCTCGAGGATGTGGCGCTGTTCGACGTCTACCAGGGCAAGGGTATCGACGAGGGGAAGAAGTCCTTGGCCTTCGGCTTGCGCTTCCGCGCCAACGACCGCACCCTGACGGCAGACGAAGCGTCCGAAGCCCGGGCTGCGGCGGTGGCCCTGGCCGCGGAGCGCTTCGGCGCCGTCCAGCGCTAGCCCTTCTAACGCCGAAACCTCAGTTCTTGCTGATTTGAGAGGTCAAATCCAGCAAAAACTGAGGTTTCGGCGCTTGATTTCCTGGGAGCCGGAATGCCTGAGATTGCTGTAGTTGCCCGGCTTCTGGCGGAAGTGCCGATGGACAGCGTGTCCACACTCACTGCACCGGAATTGAACAGGGCGCAAACTCTAATGGACGGGCAGGCCCGCCGGGACTTCCTCGCCGGGCGGCTGGCGGTGCGCCGGGAACTGGCTGCCTGCCTCGGGCTGCCGGAACAGGAGCTGGCGGCGGACTTCGACTGTCCCGGCTGCCTCAAAGGCAACGACGGCGGCCACGGCCGGCCGCGCTACCGGCACCAGGGGGAGGTGGTCCCGGCGTCGGTCAGCTTCTCCCGCAGCGGGGGCTGGCTGCTGCTGGCTGTCTCGGACCCCGGGCTGGGGCTGGGCGTGGACGTGGAGGATTCCGCGTCCGCTGCCTTCGCGGACGGGACAGCCATCGACACTGTCATGCTCACTGAAGCCGAGGCCGCCGAGGTGCGCCGCCGCCGGCGCCGCGGAGCCAGGGCGCGGCTGCGGGCGGAGTTCTGGTCGCGCAAGGAAGCGGTTCTGAAGGCCACCGGAACCGGGCTGCGGACGGATCCCTCCGGGGTGGGCACCGGCACCGCCGGACGCGCGGAGCTGACGGCCTGGCCCGCGGAAGCAGCGCATCCGGGGCAGGTCCGCCTGGGCGGGCTGCCGGCACACACGCTGGGCCTGCCGCCGTCGTTCGCTGCCTCCTGGGCGGTGGTGGGCGCGCCCGACGGCGGCCAGGATACCTGCGCCGTCAGCGTCACCTACCGCTGATGCCGGGTAGGGCGGCTAGTTCCACGGCCAGTCGGGCAGCCGCGCCTGGAACAGCCAAGGCTCCAGCAATGTCGTGGCGGAGAAGCCGCGGATGTCGCTGAACTGTGCGTCCAGATGGTCGAGGAACATCTCCGTGGTCACGGAGCCATGCTGGTTCTTCGCGATCCACTTGCGGAGCATGACGGAAAAGCGGTGCGTGCCGACCTCCTGCCGGACGGCGTGGACGGCCAGGGCGCCGCGCTTGTAGACACGGTCGTCGAACATCAGGTCCGGACCGGGGTCACCGACGACGATGTCCTGCGGCTCGTGGCGCAGCTTCTGCCAGGCTTCCTTGGCCCGCGCCGTGGTTTCCGTTGATCCGGAGGCCTCCGACCAGAGCCATTCCGCGTAGCAGGCAAAGCCTTCGTGCAGCCAGATGTCCTTCCACGTGGACAGCGTCAGTGAATTGCCGAACCACTGGTGGGAGAGCTCGTGGGCGATCAGGCGTTCCGAATCCCAGCTGCGGTCCAGATGGTTGCGCCCGATCACGGACAGGGACTGCGCCTCGAGCGGAATCTCCAGTTCGTCCTCGGTGACCACCACGGTATAGCTGCCGAAGGGATACGGACCAAAGACCTCGCAGAAGACCTTCATCATGTGCTTCTGGCGGCTCAGCCCCCGCTTGGCCTCCTTGGCCAGTTCCGCGGGCACGGCGGCCAGCTGCGCGGGTCCGGCCCCCTTGCCGCCGGCCAGCGTGTGCAGCTCGTACCGGCCGATCTGCACCGTGGCCAGGTAGGTGGCCATGGGCTCAGGCTGCTCGTAGACCCAGGTATCGCCGCGGGATTTGCGCGCGTGGCTGGCCAGCCGGCCGTTGGAGACCACCCGGTAGTTGGCGTCGGTGGTCACGGCAATCCGGAAGGTGGCCTTCTGGCTGGGATGGTCGTTGCAGGGGAACCAGGAGGACGCACCGTTGGGCTGGCCGGCGACCAGCACGCCGTCCTCCAGCTCCTCCCAGCCGACGTCACCCCACGGTCCCCTGTTCGGCGAGGGGTTGCCCTCATAGCGGACGTCGATCAGCAGGTCCGATCCGGCGCCGACGGCGTTCTTCGGGGTGATGACCAGCTTGCCGTTCCGGTGCGAGAACTTCTGCGCCTTGGTGCCGTTCACCTGGACCTTGGACGCCTTCATGCCGTTCAGATCCAGCTCGAACTTCGCTAGCTTCTCCGCGGCGCGGCCGGTCAGGACGGCGCGGCCGGCCAGCCGGTTGCTGGCCAGCCGGACGTCCAGCTCCAGGTCGTAGTGCATGATCCGGAAGTCCGGGGAGCCGGAGTCTTTGATGTAGGGGTCCGGGATCCACGGACCGGTGCTTCCGTTTGCCTTCTTTGGACTCATGAAACCGCGTAGTTCCACGGGGCCACGGGGTTGCCCATCCAGTAGCTGGACGCGGGCACGGACTCGCCGCGCATGACCAGGGAAGCCGGTCCCACCGTGGCACCGGCGTCGATCGAAGCCGCCGGGAGGATGACCCCGTGCGGACCCATGGTGGCGCCTGCGGCCAGGGTGACCGTGTCCGTGGCCATGATGCGGTCATGGAACAGATGGGTCTGGACGACGCAGCCCCGGTTGACGGTGGAACCGTCGCCGAGGGTGACCAGGTCCGCCTCCGGCAGCCAGTAGCTTTCGCACCAGACGCCGTGGCCGATCCGGGCGCCCATGGCCCGCAGCCACCACACGAGTGCCGGCGTGCCGCCGGCGGAGCGGGCGAACCACGGGGCGGCCGCCATTTCGATGAACGCGTCCACCACTTCGTTGCGCCAGATGAAGGAACTCCAGAGCGGATGTTCCCCGGACTGGATGCGTCCCACCAGCAGCCACTTGGCGGCGACGGCGGCGGCGGCCGCGGTTGCGCCGGCGGCCATCATGACCAGTCCGCCTGCTGCGATGGCGACCAGGTAGTTGGTCGATACCGCAATCCAGTCGAACACTGCCAGCACGCCTGCGGCGATGGCGACGGTCAGCATTGTGGGGATGAAACGGCACAGCTCCCAGAGCCCGCGGGCGATTTTCAGATGGGTCGGCGGTTCGAAGGTGCGGCTGGTGTCCGAGGCGATGGCCGTGCGGCGCAGCCGGACCGGCGGACTGCCCAGCCAGGAGGTGCCGGCCTTGGCCTTTGCGGGCGTCGCCGACAGCACGGCCACCAGCGAATTCTTCGGCACGCGGCGGCCGGCCGCCGTCATGCCCGAATTTCCCAGGAACGCGCGCTTGCCCACCTTCGCCGGAGCCACCTTCATCCAGCCGCCGCCGAGTTCGTAGGAGGCAACCATGGTGTCGTCGGCCAGGAACGCGCCGTCGCCGATCGTGGTCATCTTCGGCACCAGCAGCACCGTGGAGGCTTCAACGCCCTTGCCCACGGTGGCTCCCAGCAGCCGCAGCCAGGCGGGCGTGGCAAGACTCGCGTAGATCGGGAACAGCAGGTCCCGTGCCATGTCCAGGACGCGTTCGGTAGCCCAGACCTGCCAGCCGATCCGGCTGCGGACCGGATGGTACCCCTCACGCAGCCCAAGCCCCAGCAGGCGGGTGGTGCCGGCGATCAGCAGCAGGTTCAGCAGGAACCAGACGATCGTGGCCAGCGGCACCGCCGCCAGCAGAGGAACGACGGCGGCACTGAGAGTCTCGTGTCCGCGCACCGCCCAGCCGAAGACGGCTACGGCGCCGGCCGCGCTGACGTAGGGGATCAGCGCCAGCAGGGCCGAGGCCACGGCGTAGACACCCGTCCAGAGGCGGCTGGGCTGGATCGGCTCCTCGGGCCATGCCGGCTTCGCCTTGCCCACACGGACCGCGGGCGAACCGGAGAACTGCACTCCCGCCTTGACCTTGCCGGACACGGCGGATCCTGCGGCAACATGGGCACCGGCGCCGATCCGGGAGCCGGGCATGAGGGTGCTGCGGGCGCCCACGGTAGCGCCGACGCCGACCTGGATCCTGCCGATGCGGACCCAGTCGCCGTCGATCCAGTAGCCGGACAGATCGACTTCCGGTTCGATCGAGCAGCCGGCACCGAGGGAGAGCATGCCGGTGACCGGCGGCATGGAGTGCAGGTCGACGTTGGGGCCGATCTTGGCACCGAGGGCGCGGGCGTAGTACGGCACCCAGGGCGCACTGGCCAGACTCACGGCACCGGCCAATTCGGCGATGTGCTCGGCCAGCCACAGCTTGAGGTGCACCCGCCCGGAGCGCGGGTAGCTGCCCGGCTTCAGGCCGCGCAGCAGCAGGCGGGCCGCCGCCACCGAGATCGCCATGCGTCCCCAGGGGCTGGCGAAGACCAGCCAGAGGGCGGCAACCCACAACCAGGACACCACCGGGGCTCCGGTCAGCACTCCGAATCCGGCCAGCACGTTGTTGATGGCCATCAGGTACGTGATCCAGCGCATTCCGACGAGAATGAACAGCGGAATGCCCAGCAGCGTCTGGACCACCTGGGTCCTGCGGGCCGTCCGGCGGACGGTCCGTTCAGCAACCGGCGCCGCCGGCCCGTTGGGCAGCGACGCCTTGGCGGCTTCCACCAGGGCGCCGACGCGCGGATGCGAATAGATGTCCGCCACGGTGATGGTGGGGTAGCGGCGCCGCAGCGCGGACACCAACTGGGCGGCGGCCAGGCTGCCGCCGCCGTGGGCGAAGAAATCCGCGTCGAGGGACGCGGCCTGGGTGCCCAGGACCGAGCCCCACTGCTCGAGGATCCAGCGGCTCTCATCGTCGACGTCGAGGCTGCCGGCGGCCTCGTCCTCCGCGGCGCCGGGCAGCGGCCACGGGAGCGCATTGCGGTCCACTTTGCCGCTGGTCTTGGTCGGTAGTGTATCGACGACGGCGAGCAGTGGTACCAGCGGGGCGGGCAGCTTGGTCAGCAGCTCGGCACGGGCGGATTCCACGTCGTACGCTTCGCCCTCCGCGGCAGCCAGGTAACCGACCAGGATCTGGTTGCCGGCCGCCGTCGTCTTGACCGCTGCGGCTGCGCCGGAGACGCGCGGCAGGGCCTGGAGCGCGGCATCGATTTCGCCCAGTTCGATCCGGCGGCCGCCCAGTTTCACCTGTTCGTCGGCGCGGCCGACGAACAGCAGGCCGGCGGAATCGAAGACCACCAGATCGCCGCTGCGGTAGGCCCGCTCCCAGCCCAGGGTCTCCATCGGCGCGTACTTCTCGGCGTCCTTGGCCGGATCCAGATAGCGCGCCAAGCCAACGCCGCCGATGATGAGTTCACCGGTTTCGCCTTCGGCGACCGGAACGCCGTCCTTGTCGACGACGGCGAGGTCCCAGCCGTCGAGGGGCAGGCCGATGCGCACCGGACCGGGGCCGCCCAGCGGGGCGGCACAGGCGACGACGGTGGCTTCCGTGGGGCCGTAGGTGTTCCATACTTCGCGGTCCTCGACCGCCAGCCGCTGGGCCAGTTCAGGTGGGCAGGCCTCGCCGCCGAAGATCAGCAGGCGCACGGACTCCAGGGCCTCCGCAGGCCACAGCGCGGCCAGCGTCGGCACGGTGGACACGGCCGTAATGCCGCGGCTCACCAGCCACGGGCCGAGGTCCATGCCGCTGCGCACCAGCGAGCGTGGCGCCGGCACCAGGCAGGCACCGTGGCGCCAGGCCAGCCACATTTCCTCACAGGAGGCATCGAAGGCCACGGACAGGCCGGCCAGCACGCGGTCATTCGGTCCCAGCGGATCCTCCTGCAGGAAGATCCGCGCCTCGGCGTCGACGAATGCGGCAGCGGAACGGTGGGACACAGCGACGCCCTTGGGCGTTCCGGTGGAGCCGGAAGTGAAGATGATCCAGGCATCGTCTTCCCCGGCGGGCATCCGCGGGTGCGGGAAGGGCGCGGGCTTGTCCTTGCCGACACTGATCTTTCCTCCGGTGCGGAGAATGCCGTCCACCTTCGCTTCGGTGAACACCAGCCGGGCGCGTTCGTCCGGATCGTCTGCGTCCACCGGCACATAGGCGGCACCGATCATGAGCACCGCCAGGATGCTGATGTAGAGCTCGCGGGTGCCGGACTGGATCCGAATGCCGACCTTGTCCCCGGCGCCCAGGCCGGCTAGGTGCAGTTCGCGGCCCTTGTCGCGGACGGCGTCCAGAAGTTCGCTGTAGCTGAGGCTTCCTTCGCCGTCGTCCAGCGCGGACGCGTCCGGATTCTCCTGGGCGGACTGAGTCAGGATATCGATCAGCGTCCGCGGTGGTGGCACTGCATGTAACCCCGGCAGTTGGGGGAGGTGGACAGTCACGTAGTCAGTATTTCTTGTCTCTTGAGTGTTGGGCAGAGTTGTCGGATGAATTGTTGGTGCTGCTAGGGGATGAGCAGGAGTTTGCCGGTGGTCCGGCGCGACTGGAGGTCTTCGTGGGCCCGGGCGGCGTCGGCCAGCGGGTAGCTGGCGCCGATCCGGACCCGCAGCGCTCCGGTGGACACCGCCTGGAACAATTCCGAGGCACGCCAGCGGCGTTCCTCGGCCGTCAGCAGGTGGTCCTTGAGCTTGGGCCGGGTGACGAACAGGGAACCGCCGGCGTTCAACCGCTGCAGGTCGAACGGCGGGACCTGCCCGGATGCGCCGCCGAACAGCACCATCATGCCGCGGGTGCGCAGACTGGCCAGGGACTCATTGAAGGTGGACTTGCCCACGCCGTCGAACACCACATCCACGCCGGTACCACCGGTCAGGTCCCGGACCTGGTCCGCGAAGCCGTCGTAGCGCAGGACCTCATCCGCCCCGGCCTCGCGGGCCAGGGCCTCCTTTTCGTCCGTGGATACCGTCGTGATGACCTTGGCGCCCTTGGCCTTCAACAGCTGTGTCAGCAGCAGTCCCACGCCGCCGGCTCCGGCGTGCGTGAGGACCGTATGGCCGGCTTCCACCTTGAAGGTGGAGTTGCACAGGTAGTGCGCGGTCATGCCTTGCAGCGGGATGGCTCCGGCGGTTTCGTCGGAAACGCTGTCCGGGACGGGCAGGGCTTTGTCCGCGTCGACCACGGCGTATTCGGCGTAAGTCCTGGCGGCCTCTGCGGTGGCGATGCGGTCGCCCACGGCGAAGTCCCGGACGCCGGAACCGGTCTCCACCACGGTCCCGGCGGTCTCCGTGCCGGGAGTGTAGGGAAACGGGATCTTGTAGATACCGCTGCGTTCGTACGTCTCGATGAAGTTCACGCCGGTGGCCGCGACTTTGACCAGCAGCTGGTCCGGGCCGGGAACGGGGAGTTCGGCGTCCACGAGCCGGAGTACCTCCGGGCCTCCTGGTTCCGCCGCAACAATCGCTCTGCTCATGGAGGGCTCCTCTTCGGGAAGTATGAAACATCGGTTGCGCCGCTTCCCATCGTAGAGTCAGCCGTGGACAATGTGGCTGAGTGGGTACTGTCGTGTATGGCACAGGTGCCGATGCATAAATATTTACTGCAATGAATATTCTTGCTGTTATAGTGGGTCCCATGACGATTTCAGTGGCTGTTTCCGGTGCCAGCGGCTACGCCGGCGGTGAAGTCCTCCGCCTGCTGGCGGCCCATCCAGAGGTGTCCATCGGCGCCATCACGGCCCACAGCAATGCGGGCTCCCGGCTGGGTGAACTGCAGCCGCACCTGCACTCGCTGGCCGACCGGGTGCTGGTCGACACCACCGTTGAAAACCTGGCCGGTCATGATGTGGTGTTCCTTGCCCTGCCGCACGGGGCCAGCGCGGAAATCGCGGCCCAGCTGCCGGCGGACACGCTGGTGATCGACGCCGGCGCCGACCACCGGCTCGAAGACCCGGCAGCGTGGGAAAAGTTCTATGCTTCGGCGCACGCCGGCACCTGGCCGTACGGCCTGCCGGAGCTGCCGGGCCACCGGGAGAAGCTGAAGCAGGCGCGGCGCATCGCAGTCCCCGGCTGCTATCCCACCGGTTCGCTGCTGGCCCTGGCGCCGGGCTTTGCCGCCGGGCTGCTGGAGCCGGAGGACGTCGTCATCGTGTCCGCCTCCGGCACCTCCGGCGCGGGCAAATCGGCGAAGGTGCACCTGCTTGGTTCCGAGGTCATGGGCGGCATGAGCCCCTATGGTGTAGGCGGCGGGCACCGGCATACACCCGAGATCGAACAGGGCCTGTCCGCTGCGGCCGGAGAGCCTGTCAAGGTCTCCTTTACCCCGACCCTGGCGCCGATGGCCCGCGGCATCCTCACCACCGCCACCGCCCGGGTCCGGAACGGTGCCACGGCCCAGCAGCTGCGCAGCGCCTGGGCCAAGGCCTACGACGGCGAGGCGTTCGTCCACCTGCTTCCCGAGGGCCAGTGGCCCCATACGAAGGCGGTCCTGGGTTCCAACCACGTGGCGATGCAGCTGGCCTTGGATCCGCATGCCGGCCGTGTCATCGTCACCGCCGTGATCGACAATCTGGCCAAGGGCACCGCCGGCGGTGCCGTGCAGTCCATGAACATCGCCCTGGGTTTCGAGGAAACCGCGGGCCTGACCATGCAAGGAGTAGCACCGTGACGGTTGTGACAGATCCAGCCCAGGGTGCAGGCATCACCGGCCCCCAAGGGTTCCGCGCCGCGGGCATCACCGCCGGCCTGAAGGCTTCCGGGAAACCGGACCTGGCGCTGGTGGTCAACGATGGCCCCGCCAAGGCGGCCGCCGCGGTGTTCACGTCCAACCGGGTTGCCGCGGCGCCCGTGCACTGGTCCCGGCAGGTCCTCACCGACGGCCGCGCGGATGCGGTCGTGCTGAACTCCGGCGGTGCCAATGCCTGTACCGGGCCCCAGGGTTTCCAGAATACGCATGCCACGGCGGAGAAGACTGCCGAGGCGCTGGGCGTCTCCGCCGGCGACGTGGTGGTCTGCTCCACCGGCCTGATCGGCGAGCAGCTGCCGATGGATAAGGTCCTGCCGGGCGTGGAGGCCGCTGCAGCGGCGCTGAAGCACGACGGCGGCGCTGAAGCTGCCGCCGCGATCATCACCACCGATACCGTCTCCAAGCAGTCCGGCTGGAGCAGCCCGGGCGCCGAGGGTGCAGGCAGCTACCGCATTGGCGGCATGGCCAAGGGCGCGGGGATGCTGGCGCCGGGCCTGGCCACGATGCTGGTCGTGCTGACCACCGACGCGGACCTGCCGGCCCCGGATCTGGACGCTGCGCTGCGCGAGGCGGTCCGGGTGTCCTTCAACCGGGCGGATTCGGATGGTTGCATGTCCACCAACGACACCGTGGTGCTGCTGGCCTCCGGCGCCAGCTCCGTGGTTCCGGACCGTGCGGAATTCGCCGCCGGACTCACCGAGGTCTGCACCGATCTGGCCCTGCAGCTGATCCGGGACGCCGAAGGCGCCAGCCATGATATTGCGATCACTACGTTCAATGCGGCCAGCGAGCGGGACGCGGAGGTGGTGGGCCGCGCCGTCGCGCGTTCCAACCTGTTCAAGACGGCGATCTTCGGCAAGGATCCTAACTGGGGACGTGTCCTGTCGGCGGTCGGAACCACCGACGCCGTCTTCGAACCGGACCGCCTCAACGTTGCGATCAACGGCGTCCAGGTCTGCCGCAACGGCGGCATCGGCGATTCCCGCGACCTCGTGGACCTTGGCCCGCGGGACGTGACCGTCGAGATTGACCTTAGTGCCGGCGTCGAACGTGCCACGATCTGGACCAATGACCTGACCCACGACTACGTCCACGAGAATTCCGCGTACAGCAGCTAGGAGAAAATGACTGTGACTGCATCCATGCGCCAGGCCCAGGACAAGGCGGCGACCCTGATCGAGGCCCTGCCATGGATCCAGCGCTTTGCCGGCACCACCGTGGTGGTCAAGTACGGCGGCAACGCCATGGTCAACGATGACCTGCGCCGCGCCTTCGCCGAGGACATCGTGTTCCTGCACCACGTGGGGATCCGTCCGGTCGTGGTGCACGGGGGAGGCCCGCAGATCAACGCGATGCTCAACCGGCTCGGCATCGAATCCGAATTCAAGGGCGGCCTGCGGGTCACGACACCGGACGCCATGGACGTGGTCCGCATGGTGCTGACCGGGCAGGTCGGGCGGGAGCTGGTCGGGCTGATCAACTCCCACGGTCCGTACGCCGTCGGACTGTCCGGAGAGGACGGCGGCCTGCTGCAGGCGGAGCGGACCGGCACTGTTGTCGACGGGCAGGAAGTGGACCTGGGCCTGGTCGGGGAGGTAGTCGGCGTGAATCCGTCCGCGATCCTGGACATCCTTGAAGCGGGCCGGATCCCGGTCATCTCCACCGTGGCTCCGGAGATCCGGCACGACGGCGAAGCCACGCAGCAGGTGCTCAATGTCAATGCAGACACCGCGGCGGCAGCCCTGGCCTCGGCCCTCCACGCGTCGAAGCTGGTCATCCTCACCGACGTCGAGGGCCTGTACTCCGACTGGCCGGATAAGTCGTCGCTGGTGTCCTCCTTGACAGCCTCCCAGCTGCGGGACCTGCTGCCGTCCCTGGAGTCAGGGATGATCCCCAAGATGGATGCCTGCCTGAAGGCCGTGGACAACGGCGTGGCCCGCGCCCACATTGTTGACGGGCGGAGCGCCCATTCAATGCTGCTGGAAATCTTCACTGCCGCCGGGATCGGCACCCAGGTAGTGCCCGACGAGGAAGAGAACGAATCATGAGTGAACTGGTCGCACGGCCCACGGTCGGTGCGCTCGTGTCCGAACACGCCACCGGCGCCCAATGGCTGTCGCGGTATACACATTCGCTAATGGGTGTCTTCGGCACGCCGCAGCGGGTCCTGGTGCGCGGCGCCGGGTGCCTGGTGTGGGATGCCGACGGCAACGAATACCTCGACCTGCTCGGCGGCATCGCCGTCAACGCCCTGGGCCACGCGCATCCCTTCGTGACCTCGGTCATCACCAGCCAGCTGGCCACGCTGGGGCACGTCTCGAATTTCTTCACCAGCCCCACGCAGATTGCTCTGGCGGAAAAACTGCTGGAGATCTCGCAGGCGCCGGAGGGCTCCAAGGTGTTCTTCGCCAACTCCGGCACCGAGGCTAATGAGGCGGCCTTCAAGCTGGCCCGGCGCAACTCCTCCGGCAAGCGCCGACGCATCATCGCACTGGAAGGAGCCTTCCATGGACGGACCATGGGGGCACTGGCGCTGACGGCCAAGCAGGCCTACCGTGAACCGTTCGAGCCGCTTCCGGGCGGCGTGGAGTTCATTCCCTTCGGTGACATCGCGGCGCTGCGCAACGCCGTGGATGATACCGTCGCAGCCGTTTTCCTCGAACCCATCCAGGGCGAGGCCGGTGTGCGTCCCTTGCCCGAGGGCTATCTGGCCGCGGCGCGTGAAGCCACCAAGTCCGCAGGGTCGCTGCTGATCTTCGACGAAGTCCAGACGGGCATCGGCCGGACCGGCCGGTGGCTGGCCAGCGAAGGTGTGCTGCCGGACGCGATCACGCTGGCCAAGGGTCTGGGCGGGGGATTCCCCATCGGCGCGCTGGTCACCATTGGGGACAAGGTGTCCTCCCTCCTGTCCGCGGGGCAGCATGGCACAACCTTCGGCGGCAACCCGGTGGCCACTGCGGCCGCACTCGCCACCCTGCACACCATCGAGAACCAGGACCTCCTGGAGCATGTGCGTGAAACCGGCGCCTATGCGCGGGAGCGGCTGGCCGGCGTCGGACACGTCACCGAGGTGCGGGGCGAGGGCCTGCTGATCGGCTTCGACCTGGACCAGCCGGTCGCCGCGCAGCTGGTCAACGCCGGGCTGGAGGACGGTTTCATCGTCAACAGCCCCGGCCCCTCCACCATCCGCCTGGCCCCGCCGCTGATCCTGACCAAGTCCCAGGTGGACACTTTCATCGCGGCGCTGCCGCGGCTCATCGATACCGCTATTGGAGCTACCGCATGACCCGCCATTTCCTTGTCGATACCGACCTTTTGCCCGCTGAGCAGGCCGAGGTGCTGGACCTGGCGCTGAAGATGAAGCAGGACCGCTTCGCGTGGCAGCCGTACGCCGGATCGACCACCGGCCGGCAGACGGTGGCCGTCATCTTCGACAAGACCTCCACCCGCACCCGGGTGTCGTTCGCCACTGGCATCGCGGATCTGGGTGGCGTGCCGCTGGTCATCGGTTCGGGCGAATCGCAGCTGGGCCACAAGGAATCCGTGTCGGACACCGCCAAGGTGCTGGAGCGCATGGTGTCCACCATCGTCTGGCGCACCTATGCCCAGGCCGGTCTGGAGGAGATGGCCGCCCACTCCAGGGTGCCGGTGATCAATGCCCTGTCCGACGACTATCACCCCTGCCAGCTGTTGGCCGACCTGCTGACGGTCCGGGAGCACAAGGGCGAACTGGCCGGGCTCACCATGACCTACCTGGGCGACGCCGCCAACAACATGGCGAATTCCTACCTGCTGGCCGGCGTGACGGCGGGAATGCACGTGCGCATCGCAGGCCCGGAGGGCTACCTGCCGGCGGCCGGCGTCGTGGCCGCGGCAGAAGCCCGCGCTACGGAAACCGGTGGCTCGGTCCTGGTCACCACGGACGCCGGCAAGGCCCTGGCCGGAGCGGACGTCGTTGCCACCGATACCTGGATTTCGATGGGCCAGGAAGCCGAGAAAGCGGCCCGTACCGAAATCTTCAAGCCCTACACCGTGGATGCCGCCGCGCTGGCCCAGGCCGCCGACGGCGCGATCGTGCTGCACTGCCTGCCGGCCTACCGCGGCTACGAGATCGCGGCCGAGGTCATCGACGGACCCCAGTCCGTGGTCTGGGACGAAGCGGAAAACCGCCTGCACGCCCAGAAGGCGCTGATGACCTGGCTGATGGGCAAGTCCGGCCTTGCCTCGCTGGAGCCGGTGGCGCAGCCAGAGGACAGGCCGGGGACCCCGTCGGGAACCCGCTGAAGGTTCCGTCGACCATGACGACCATGCCGGCCACCAAGACCGCCCGCCAGGCGCGCATCTCGGCGATCCTGACCGGGCAGGCCGTGCGCTCGCAGGCGGAACTGGCGGTCCTGCTCGCCGCCGACGGCGTGCAGGTCACCCAGGCGACCCTGTCGCGGGACCTGGTGGAGCTGGGTGCCGTGCGGGTCAGGGGCAGCTCCGGCGCGCTGGTCTACGCCGTCCCCTCCGTCGGGGCGGACCGCACACCGCAGGCGGAAGTGGACCAGGAAGTCCTCGACGCGCGGCTCGCCCGGCTCTGCGCCGAACTGCTGGTCACCGCGGAAGCCTCCGCGAACCTGGTGGTGCTGCGTACCCCGCCCGGCGCCGCGCAGTTCCTGGCCTCCGCCATCGACCATTCGGTCATCCCCGCGGTGCTGGGGACGATCGCCGGGGACGACACCGTCCTGCTGGTCTGCCGCGAGCCGGCCGGCGGCGCAGACGTGGCCGCCAAATTCCTGCAGCTGGCGGACGAGTCGGCGTGACTGCGGCCCGCCCGCCTGGGGTGTCGGCTGAAGACGGCGGCGCAGCGGCGGCAAAACCACTAACCTAGTAACGAATTACGACAGATAGAACAAGGAGCAATTCCGTGACCGAACGCATTGTGCTGGCCTATTCCGGCGGGCTCGACACTTCCGTGGCCATCGGCTGGATCGGCGAAGCCACCGGTGCCGAAGTAATCGCCGTCGCCGTCGACGTCGGCCAGGGCGGCGAGTCGCTGGAGACCATCCGCCAGCGCGCCCTGGGCTGCGGTGCGGTCGAGGCGTACGTCGCGGATGCCCGCGACGAATTCGCCGCCGAATACTGCATGCCGGCGCTGAAGGCCAACGCCCTCTACATGGACGCCTACCCGCTGGTGTCCGCGCTGTCCCGGCCGGTCATCGTCAAGCACCTGGTGAAGGCCGCCCGCGAATTCGGCGCCACCACCGTCGCGCACGGCTGCACCGGCAAGGGCAATGACCAGGTCCGCTTCGAGGTCGGCATCCAGACCCTGGGCCCGGACCTGAAATGCATCGCCCCGGTCCGCGACCTTGCCCTGACCCGCGACAAGGCCATCGCCTTCGCCGAGGAGAAGCGCCTGCCGATCGAGACCACCAAGAAGAACCCGTTCTCGATCGACCAGAATGTCTGGGGACGCGCCGTCGAAACCGGCTACCTGGAGGATATCTGGAACGGTCCGACGAAGGACGTCTACGACTACACGGACGATCCGACGTTCACCCCGGCAGCGGACGAGGTCGTCATCACGTTCAAGGAAGGCATTCCGGTCGCCATCGACGGCACCCCCGTCACCCCGCTGGAGGCCATCCAGAGGATGAACATCCGCGCCGGCCGCCAGGGCATCGGCCGCATCGACATCGTCGAGGACCGCCTGGTCGGCATCAAGAGCCGCGAAATCTACGAAGCCCCCGGTGCCATGGCCCTGATCGCCGCGCACAAGGAGCTCGAGAACGTCACCATCGAGCGCGAGCAGGCCCGCTTTAAGAAGACGGTCGGCCAGCGCTGGACCGAACTGGTCTACGACGGCCAGTGGTTCTCCCCGCTGAAGCGCTCCCTGGACACCTTCATCGAGGACACCCAGAAGTACGTCTCCGGCGAGATCCGGATGGAGCTGCACGGCGGCCGCGCCGTTGTCACCGGACGCCGCTCCGACACCTCGCTGTACGACTTCAACCTGGCCACCTACGACACCGGCGACACCTTCGACCAGTCCATGGCCCGCGGCTTCATCGAGATCTTCGGCCTGTCCTCCAAGGTCGCCTCCGGCCGCGACCAGCGGGTCGAAGGTCAGTAGCTGTGGCTGAGGCTGCCGAAACGCACGGAACGAATGCCCACGGAACGAATGTGGGAGCGCTGTGGGGCGGCCGGTTCGCCGGCGGCCCCGCGGACGCCCTCGCGGCGCTGAGCAAGTCCACCGATTTCGACTGGCGGCTGGCACTCTATGACATCGCCGGCTCGAAGGCCCACGCGCGCGTGCTCCACAAGGCGGGCCTGCTCGACGACGGCGAACTGGACGGCATGCTCGAGGCCCTGGGCCGGCTGGAGGCCGACGTGCGCTCCGGCGCCTACGTCGCCGCCGAATCCGACGAGGACGTGCACGGTTCCCTGGAACGCGGGCTGATCGAACGGGCGGGCGCCCAACTGGGCGGCAAGCTGCGCGCGGGACGCTCCCGCAACGACCAGATCGCCACCCTGGGCCGAATGTACCTGCGCGACCATGCCCGGATCGTCGCCCGGGGCGTCGTGGACACGGTGGATGCCCTGGTGGGCCAGGCCGAGCGGCACTTCGGCGTTGCCATGCCCGGCCGCACCCACCTGCAGCATGCCCAGCCGGTGCTGCTGAGCCACCACCTGCTGGCCCATGCCTGGGCGCTGCTGCGCGACGTGCAGCGGCTGCAGGACTGGGACAAGCGGGCCGCGGTCTCGCCTTACGGTTCCGGGGCGCTGGCCGGCTCTTCGCTGGGCCTGGATCCGGTGGCGGTGGCCGAGGACCTCGGTTTCGATTCCGCGGTGCACAACTCGATCGACGGCACCGCCTCCCGCGATGTCTTCGCCGAGTTTGCCTGGGTGGCCTCGATGATCGGGGTGGACCTGTCCCGGATCAGCGAGGAAGTGATCTTTTGGGCCACCAAGGAGTTCTCCTTCGTGACGCTGGATGATGCCTACTCGACCGGTTCGTCGATCATGCCGCAGAAGAAGAATCCGGACGTGGCCGAGCTGGCCCGCGGCAAGGCCGGCCGCCTGATCGGCGACCTCACCGGCTTGCTGGCCACGCTCAAGGGCCTGCCGCTGGCCTACAACCGTGACCTCCAGGAGGACAAGGAGCCGGTCTTCGATGCCGCCGATACGCTGGAACTGCTGCTCCCGGCCGTATCCGGCATGATCGCGACCCTGACCTTCAACACCGAACGGCTGGAGTCGCTGGCGCCGCAGGGCTTCGCGCTGGCCACGGACATCGCCGAATGGCTGGTCCGCCAGGGCGTGCCGTTCCGTGAGGCGCACGAGCTCTCCGGTGCCGCCGTCAAGCTGGCCGAAAGCCGCGGCGTCGAGCTGTGGGACCTCAGCGATGCAGACTACGCGGGTATTTCGGCGCACCTGACCCCGGCGGTCCGGGAAGTGCTGACTGTCGAAGGCTCGCTGAACAGCCGCAGCTCGCAGGGCGGCACCGCGCCGTCCGCCGTCGAAAAGCAGCTCCAGGCGCTGAAGACGGAACTGGACGCCGCGCGCGCCTTCGCCGGCTGACGCCCCGTCAGGCCGTGCGGGCTTCGGATTAAGCCGCAGCCCGCGCGGCCGCCCGCCGGTTTTCGGTGCCGGCGGACACCGCCGCACCGAGCATGAGCAGCCGCATGGTCCGCTCGGTGGCATCGATGAGCAGCTGCTCGCCGTTGGCCACCGCGTCCGCCAGCTTCATCGGGATCGGGATGATCGAGGCCATGGCATCGATCCCGGCATCGTGGACCTGCGGTGCGCCGTGGCCGATGGAGCCGGCCATCGCCAGCACGGGCACACCGGCCAGCTGCGCCCGGCGCGCGACTTCCGCCGGTACCTTGCCCTTGGGCGTCTGGAAGTCGATGGCGCCCTCGGCGGTGATCACCAGGTCCGCCTGCCGGATCATCGCGTCCAGATCGATCCCGGCCAGGCCGCTGTCGATCAGTGCTTCGAACCGCGGCACCAGCCGGGCACCGACTGCGGCCAGCCCGGCCCCCAGCCCGCCGGAGGCACCGGTCCCGGGACCGGCGCGGAAGTCCATGCCGTCGGCGCAGGGCAGGGCGTCGCGCTCCAGGATCCTGGACCACTTCTTCAAAGCCACCGCCAGCTCCTCCACCTGCTCCGGCGACGCTCCCTTCTGCGGTCCGAAGACCCGGGCGACGCCCTTCCTGCCGCACAGCACGTTGTGCTGGTTGCAGGCCAGGACGATCGTGGCCTCGGCCAGGGCCGGATGCAGTCCCTCCAGCTCCAGCCGGTCAGCCTGCGCCAGGGCGGTGCCGCCAAAGGGAATTTCGCGTCCCTTCCGGTCCAGGATCCGGGCGCCGAGCGCCTGCAGGGCGCCGGCACCGCCGTCGCTGGTGCCCGAATCACCGCATCCCACCAGGATGGTCCGGCAGCCGTCGTCGAGCGCTGCCCGGATCAGTTCGCCCACACCGTAAGTGGTGGTGGCACCCGGGTTGCGCTGGCCGCGGGGTACCAGCCGCAGCCCGGCTGCTGCGGCCATTTCGACGACGGCGGTCCCGGCTGCGATTCCGCCAAGCCGCGCATAGTGGGATTCCACCGGCTTGCCGACCGGTCCGGTCACCTGCACCGAAACGATTGAGCCACCGGCGGCGACGGCGAGCGTGGCTGCGGTACCTTCACCGCCGTCGGCAATGGGCACGGCAGTGACCTGGACGCCGGGCAGCACCCGCCGCACACCGGCGGCGATGGACCGTGCGACGGTCTCGGCGTCGAGGCTTTCCTTGAAACCGCTGGGGGCGATCAGGATGCGCTGGGGGACTGTCATGGCGTAGCTCCTTCTACTGGAAGATGGGCAGGCCCATGAGGGGCCAGATGGCGAAACTGAAGACAAGGACGACGGCGGCACTCACCGGGGCGAGCATGGCGGAGAGCCGCAGCAGGTCGGCCGGCTGGTAGGTTTCGACGTCGTCGATTCTGGCGAACAGCGCCACCGGCTTGGCGGAGCTGGTGAGGGTGTGGCAGAAACCGGCGGCTGCCGTGGAGGCGAAGGCGGCTCCCAGCGGATCGACGCCCACCACCGGTGCCAGCGCGACGACGATCGGGATCAGCACCGCCGACCGGGCGGAACGGGATTGGATCACCAGATGGGCCAGTGTGGATACCACCACCACCAGCACCACGAACAGCGGTCCCGCGGTTGTACCGAGCGCCTGGATGGGGGCCAGCAGGCCGCCGGCCAGCCAGGCCGCGGCGCCGGTGCTGATCAGCGCGGACCCCAGGGCCAGCGTCGCCGCCATGAAGAGCAGCAGGGACCAGGGAACGGACTTCAGGGCCTTGCCCAGCTTGACCGACCCGTAGCTGGGGGAGGCGGCCACGAGGGCACCGATCAGCGCCACCAGCGCCGGGTGCAGGCCGTGCAGAGGCTCCGTGCACCACAGGACGATCACCGCCACCAGCAGCAGCGCGGCACGGGACTCTGCCAGCGTCAGCGGACCGGTGACCGGTGTGCCGGCATGGCCCTCCAGTTCCGCGGGCGCAACCTCAAGGACCTGCCGCCGGTCCGGCCTGTCCGTGAACATCCACAGGACGATTTCGGCGCCCAGGTGGGAAGCCACCAGCGCCAGCGGCAGCCCGTACAGCAGCCAGCCGGCGAAATCGAAGCCCTGGCCGGTCGCCGTCCGGAGGATCTCGCTGGTGATCAGGTGCGCCCCGGCGCCGAGGAAGGAACTGACGGCGGAGAGCAGGATGACGGAGGGGAACAGCACCGCCAGCGCTTTGACCAGGCGGCTGTGCTCACCGAGTGCCGTCCGCAGGGCCAGGAACACCGGCAGCGCCAGCGCCGCCCGTCCGGAGGTGGACGGCACCGCGAAGGTGGTCACCATCAGGGCCAGGGTGGTCAGGTGCGCCAGCTGGCGGGGCGTGCGGGCGCCGGTGATGATGTAGGCCGCGCCGCGGGTGGTCAGGCCGGAGGCGCTGACCGCGGCGGCAATGACGAACGCAGCCAGCAGCAGCCAGACGGTTTCCTCGCCGAGCATGGAGAACAGGTCCGACGTTGGCAGGGTGCCGGTCAGCACCAGCAGGGTCGCCGCCCCCAGAGCCACATAGGTGTCGTCGATGCGGGTGAAGATCCAGAGCCAGACGGCCAGCACGAAGACCATGAGGGTCAGGGCGCCCTGGGCGGTCAGGGAACTGCCCGGCTGGTTGGCGGCGATGATGACGGCGGCGGCAATGAGCAGGCCCGCAGCCGCGGCGCCGAGGCGGGCGATGCCGGACCGGCCCAGCGGCAGATTCCGGGTACGCCAGTGGAAGCCACCCGCACCGCCGTCGATCTGCGGTGCCCGTTCCGGCGGTGTGGTGGCATAGTAGGTCTGGCTCATGTCAGCCGGTACCCCGCTCCCCGGATGGTTTCCAGCCGGCCGGCACCGAGCTTTGCGCGCAGCGCCCGGATGTAGACATCGACGACATTGGAGGCCGGATCGAAATCGAAGCCCCAGACGTGACCCAGCAGTTGCTCGCGGGAGAGGACCTGCCCCGGATGGCGCAGGAAGACTTCCAGCATCGCGAACTCGCGAGAGGTCAGGTCCGCAACGTCGTCGCCGATGTGGGCGCGGCGGCTGCGCAGATCCAGGAACAGGTCCCCATGCTGCAGGACTGCGGAGGGAGCTGCCGGAACGTCATCGTTGAGCCGGAGCCGGATGCGGGCCAGCAGCTCCGCGAACTGGAAGGGCTTGGTCACGTAATCGTTGGCGCCGCCTTCGAGGCCGGCTACCGTGTCGTTGACGCTGTCCCGGGCGGTCAGCACCACCACCGGAGTGCGCACGCCCTCGCCGCGGAGCTGGGCCAGGACCTGGAAGCCGTCCAGCAGTGGCAGGCCGATGTCGAGCACGATCATGTCGAAGGCGCCTGGCCGCGCCAGCAGCAGCGCCGTTTCGCCGTCGGTGGCCAGGGTGGTGGTGTAGCCCGCCGCCCGCAGGCCCTTCTCGACGAAGGACGCGATGCCCCGGTCGTCTTCGGCAATCAGAATCCGGCTCATTCGTCCACTCCCACTCTCTGCAGCAGTTTGATGTTTTCCGGTAGCGCTCTGCCGGAGGCCGGCGCTTCTGCCATGCCCGCCGCAGCGGTTTCCGCGTTCAGTGCCTCCGATTCCGTTACCGGCCGGTCCGGTGACTCCGGTTCCGGTGCCGGCAGCAGCAGGCCGAAGGTGGCGCCCTCGCCCGGAACGCTGCGCAGCCAGGCCGAACCATCATGTGCGTCGGCAATCGCTCGGACAATGGACAGGCCCAGTCCGGCGCCGCCGCGCGGGCCCTTCGCCCGCAGGCGGTCCGCCGGCATGGCATTGGCCGAGCCGTGCTTGAAGCGTTCGAAGATCGTGGCCGCCTCGTCCGGCGCGACGCCGGGGCCGAAGTCACGGATCCAGAAGCTGACTCTGCGGTCCGTGCCGAGGCCTTCGAAGGCGGAACCTAGCTGGATGGTCGAGTCTTCCGGCGAATACTGCACCGCATTCGCCGCCAGCTGCAGCATGGCCTGCGTAACGCGCTGGCTGTCCAGCGATACCTGTCCCTCGGCGACCTCCATCAGCAGCCATCGGCGGTCTCCCAGAGCCTGGATCTTGGCCTCGATATCCAAGGTCAGGGACGCCGTATCGACCGGCCTCGGCTGGACGAAGTCCGCCCGTTCCGCCTTCGCCAGCAGCAGCAGGTCGGAAACGATGCGGCCCATGCGGGACAGCTCGTCGTTGACCAGCCGCAGGGTGGCAGCCCGTTCAGCCGGGTCGTCGCTGAGCAGTTCGAGGTGTCCGCGGATGACCGTGATCGGGGTGCGCAGTTCGTGGCTCGCGTCGTCGACGAAGCGTCGCTGCGTGGTGTAGGCCTGTTCCAGCCGGTCCAGCATGTCGTTGAAAGTCTGGGCGAGGACCGCAACGTCGTCCCGGCCCTGGACGGGGACCCGCGCCGTGAGGTCGTTCTCACTGATTTCCGCAGCCACCCGGCGTACGTCCCGGATCGGCCGCAGGATCTGTCCGGCGACAAGCCAGGCGATGCCGGCGGTCAGGAGCAGTCCTCCGAGCGCCACGAAGAAGATGACCGTTACCGTGTGCTGAACGTCGGCATGGGCCTGGCGGGTGAATTCCGCAGCAATCAGGGCTCCGCGCTCACTGCCCGCCTCGACTTCGGCCTTGCCCCACCGCATCGTTCCGCCGTCGGTTTCGACGACCCCGGACACCGCGTCGCTGGTGCGCAGTTGCTGGATCAGCTCGGTGTCGGCATGCAGATCGTAGGGGGCCGGATGATTGGCTTCGCCGGCGCGGTCCTGATAGCGGACCGCGGTGTCCGTGATGCCGATCAGGACCTCGCCTTCGGCGGAATTCTGCCGCGCCAGGTAACGTTCCAGCAGTGCGACGACCGATGTGTATGGCCGTGCGGTCTCGGGATCCACACCCTCGCGGGCGAAGGTACTGAACTCCTGGATTTCCTGGACGACGGCGGCATTGGCATCGCGGTCGACTTCAGCAACCAGCAGGGACCGCACCGTGACCAGCACAGCCAGCAGCACGAGGGCAGTGGTCAGCACGATCCAGCCGAGGATCCGCCAGCGGGCCGGAACCGGTGAACCGAGCAGAAACCGGTCGCTCTGGACGAGGGGTTTCGCCGTTGCTGCCACTAGTCATCGTCTCCGTCAGCAGCAGCATCGTCGTCGAAATCGTCATCGAAATCGTCGCCGACCACCGGCGGTGCCACCGGTGCCACCGGCGCGACCGGCGCAGGGGCGGGTGCTGGCGGAGCCGGTGCAGGTGGAGCGGGTGCCGGCGCGGCTGGCTGCGGTGCCGGTGCAGTGGGTGCTTCCGGTGCGGCCGGAGCCGGCTCCGGTTCAGCAGGCGGGGCTGCGCGCTGCTCCGGCTGCCCATGCGGCAGGGTTTCCTGCGCAGTTGGCTCAACCGTTACGACAATGAGCTCTTCGCCGACCTCCGGAGCGCCGGCAGGTTGGCTGAGTGCCTGGCTGGCCACCGCGAGCAGCAACGGCACGGCCAACGCCGCCGCGGCAGTCAGAATTCGGTTCGTCATGGGCATGTATCCAGCATGCCTGCCCAAAGTGATGAATTAATGAGGGGTAGATGAAGGAACCTTCATCTTCGGCGGCACCGCCCTTTAGTAACGCCCGGGGGTGCGATAGGTTTTCATCAGCAGAGACAACCAGCTTCAGAACCCGGATCCAGCCCTGGAGGCGGCGATGAGTGCCAATCATCACAGCACGCACACGGAGCGGCCCGTGCGTCCTGCGGGGCGCATCGAGCGCACCGGCGACGGTTACGTCCTGGCCTTCGATCAGCAGCTCGACTATCCGCGTTCCTACATCTGGAGCCTGCTGACCGAGCCGGCCCGTGTCGCCGCCTGGTTCGGAGTTCTGACCCCGGGGTGGGAACAGGGCAAGGAATTCACGCTGGACATGGGCGGCGGGGTCCACACGGGAACTGTGCTGCAGCTGAAGTGGCCGACCAGCCTGCAGATCAGCTGGGAGGACCCGCTGGGGCACGAGTCTGTGCTCGAATGGCGGGTCCTTGAATCGGACGGCGGCACCCTGCTGCAGTTCCGCTCGTTCTCGGAAACAGCCGACTTCCTCACCGAGGGCGCCGCGGGCTGGCAGACAGCGCTGGCAGCCTTGGAGCGGGCGGCGGCTGGGCAGAATCCGGACTGGACCAACGCGGACTGGATCCGGCTCCGCGACGCTTATTCGCAGGAGTTTTCCGTTTCGCACTCCATGGGAATGATGGAGTCCGTCTCCGGGCATCCGGCGGTTCGCTTCGACCGTCTCCTGAATGTTCCGCCTCAGGATGTCTGGGATGCGCTGACCGAACCTCGCCGCCTCGCGCGCTGGCTGGCACCCACCGAGCTGCAGCTGCAGGCCGGCGGAAGCATCGCCGTCGGACTTGAACCCCACCCCGCCCGCGGCGACATTGGTTATGTCGAGGCGCCGCGGGCGCTTGAATACAGCTGGAGCAGTGCCGACGCGCCGGAGAGCACTGTCCACTGGAACCTGGAACCGGCCGGCGACCCCTCGGGAAGCAAGACGATGCTGAGACTTACCCAGGTGCTACGGGCCGAAGCCCGCCAGCCGGTGCTCCTGGCCGGCTGGCACCAGCATCTGGATGCGCTCACTGCCGTGCTGGCGGGCCTCGAGTGGCACTGGTCCGATGGCCGGTTCGAGGCCTTGCGGCAGTTCTACACCCGCATGGAGCAGTCCCCGGCAGCCTAGGCCGGATTGCGCCGACGGGCGGCCCGTGGCGGCTCGAAAGCCGCCGCGGGCTGGCCGCAGGGCTGGTGCGGGTATTGGTAATGTCGGTCCATGGGAAGCAGTTCGCGTCATCTCCTGACCGGTTCGGCCGTTGAAGTCGCTCCGCTGTTGTTGGGAGCAGTCATAACGCACGACGGCTCGACCCACGACAGCCACGGTGCCGTCAGCATCCGCATCACTGAGGTGGAGGCCTACCTTGGACCCCACGATTCCGATGCCCCGGATCCGGGTTCGCACAGTTTCCGGGGGCGAACCCCGCGCAACGCGACCATGTTCGGCCCCGCCGGCCATCTCTACGTTTACTTCACCTACGGCATGCACTACTGCGCCAACATCGTCTGCGGCGTTGAAGGCCAAGCCACGGGCTGCCTGCTGCGCGCCGGGGAAGTGATCGGCGGGCTGGAAGCCGCCCGCCGTCGTCGTCCGTCCTCCCGTAAGGATCACGACCTGGCCCAGGGTCCCGCACGCCTTGCGCAGTCATTGGGCATCGACCGCAGCTGCGACGGCGCCGACGTCTTCGCGGCGCCGTTCCGGCTGGACCTGCCGGCCGAACCGCTGCACGCGGACCGCGTCTCCACCGGTCCGCGCGTCGGCGTCAGCGGCGCGGGCGGAACGGCCGCCTATCCCTGGCGGTTCTGGATCACCGGGCATCCCACCGTTTCCCGGTACCGCCCGGCCGCCGTGCGTAGCAGCAGACGCCGCACCGCAGAAGCCCCCTGAGGTAAACAAGCGGTGGCCGCGGGGTAACGAAATCCGCGGAATCTGGACGCTTCGAGCTAGTACTGTGGATGCGTGCCAGAGAGGGGAAGAGCATGAGTCTTGATCTTGAATCGAGCCGGCAGCGAGTCAACGACGACGATATCCGGGATGTGGGGGTGTCCGCGCAGTCCGCGGAAAATCGCTGTAGAATGGACGGTCCGCCTTTTGTGGAAGGGAACGTCATGCACGATTCGGAATCGGCCCGCACCGAACTGGAACACGAGCGCGCCTACGTGGCCGGCTTATACCACCGCCTCGATGAGCTGCGCGAGGAGAAGCGGCAACAGTTGGCGCAGGTCCGGCGCAGTGGTTCCACCGGTTCACACCAGAACCGGTCCGAGCGCGATGCCTTCGCCACCATGTATGAGGACAGGCTGGCCCAGCTGAATGCCGTCGATGAGCGGCTGGTGTTCGGGCGGCTGGACCTGGACAGCGGCGAGACCCGCTACATCGGCCGCATCGGCCTGTCCACAGCGGACCTGCAGCGCCTGATGGTGGACTGGCGGGCGCCCGAAGCCGGCACTTTCTACCAGGCGACCGCTTTCGAGCGGCAGGGGGTGCGCCGGCGTCGGCATCTGATCCTGCAGGGACGGGATGTGAAAGCCATCGAGGACGATGTGCTGGATATATCCATGCTCGACGGCGACAGCAACCTCCAGGGCGAAGGCGCGCTGCTGGCGGCGCTCAACTCGAAGCGGACCGGACAGATGTCCGACATCGTCGGCACTATCCAGGCCGAGCAGGACCGTATCATCCGGTCCGGACTGTCCGGAGTGCTGGTGGTCCAGGGCGGTCCCGGCACGGGCAAGACGGCTGTGGCGCTGCACCGCGCCGCCTACCTTCTCTACACCCACCGTGAACGGCTGAAGTCCGCCGGTGTGCTGCTGGTTGGCCCCTCCAATTCCTTCATGAAGTACATCGAACGTGTGCTGCCGTCGCTGGGTGAAACCGGCGTCGTCATGACCAGCCTGGGGCGCCTGATGCCGGGCATCCATGCGGTACCGGAACGGGATGACCGGATAGCGGAGCTCAAGGGCCGGATCTACATGGCCGAGGTAGTAGCCAACGCCGTCGCCAACCGCCAGCGCATCCCCGCCGAACCCCGCAAGCTGAATGTGGAAGGCACCACCCTGGTGCTCACGCCTAAGCAGGTGCGGCGGGCCCGGGATAAGGCCCGTGCCACCGGCAAGCCGCACAACGAAGCACGGGTGACGTTTGTCAAGATCCTGCTGCGTGAGCTGGCGGACCAGCTGGCCGAAAAGCTGGAGGCCTCGTCGGGCGGCGGCAATACCACTGACAGGGCTTACCTGTCGGAGGACGTGCGCACCTCCCGGGATGTGCGGATTGCGCTGAATCTGTGCTGGATGCCGCTGACACCGGAGAAGCTCATTGCTGACCTGTTCGCCAAGCCCGCGCATCTGGAGGCAGCCGCCGGCCGGCTTACCGCTGCCGAGCGGGAACTGCTGCTGCGCGCTCCCGAGGCCCCGTGGACCGAAGCCGATGTGCCGCTGCTGGACGAGGCCGCCGAACTGCTCGGCGAACTCGATGCTTCCGCCGGACGGGACCAGGCAGCGCAGGAACAGGAACGCAAGCGCGATCTGGCCAATGCCGAACGTGCGCTGGAAAACGTCAACGAGTCGCTGGCGGACGTCGGTGTGGACGGCACCCTGAGCGCCGAGGAGCTGGCCGACTTCAATGCCGTGGCAGAACAGCGCCTGACTGCGGCTGAACGCGCTGCGGCGGACCGCACCTGGGCCTTCGGGCACATTGTGGTGGATGAAGCCCAGGAGCTTTCCGCGATGCAGTGGCGCCTGCTCATGCGGCGCTGCCCGGTCAAGTCCTTCACCGTTGTCGGGGATATCGCCCAGACCAGCGCCGCCGCAGGCGCGCTGTCCTGGCAGCGAGCCCTTGAGCCGTTCGCCGATGACCGCTGGCGCCTTGAGGAACTCACCGTCAACTACCGCACGCCGGCGCAGATTACCGAGGCTGCAGCCCGGATGGCCACCGCGGCCGGGCTTGTCGTATCTGCACCGAAGGCGGTGCGGGAGGGGCGCTGGGAGCCGATCGTGGATTCGGTCGAACCTGGCGGTTCCGTTCCGGCTCTGCTGCGCGCGCTGCCGGAGGAACTGGAAGCGGTCGACGGCGGCCTGCTGGCCGTGATTGTCGCCGACGGACGGCTGCCCGAGGTACGGAAGGCCGTGGCGGCCGAGTACGGCAGCCGCGTGGGCAGCGGAGCCGGCGGTTTCGAGGTGGACATCGTGGTGACCACTCCCAAGGAGGCCAAGGGCCTGGAGTTCGACGGGGTCGTCATCATCGAGCCGTCCGAACTGCTCGAGGGCGCCGGCGGCAAGGTCGGGGACCTGTACGTGGCAATGACCCGTCCTACGCAGCGGCTGCGGCTGATTGCGGGGGGCCCGATCCCGGCCGGCATCGTAGAGTGACGGCAGCACCGGCGGTGCTGCCCGCGGCGGTAATGATAATTTAGAAGGCGTGTCACAGAATACTGAGTTAGGTTCCCCGGCCCTTGAGGCCCAACGCAACGACCCGGGTTTCGCCAACATCTGGCAGGAACTGCAGTGGCGAGGACTGGTTCATGTCTCCACCGATGAGACTGAACTGGAGAAGCTCCTTGCCGGGGAACCGATCACGTATTATTGCGGTTTTGATCCGACGGCCCCTAGCCTGCACCTTGGCAATCTGGTGCAGCTGCTCACCATGCGCCGCCTGCAACTGGCAGGTCACAAGCCCATCGGGCTGGTGGGCGGCTCCACCGGCCTGATCGGTGATCCGCGGCCCACTGCCGAGCGTACGCTCAACACCAAGGAGACCGTCGCCGAGTGGGTCGGCTACCTGGAGGAACAGGTGAGCCGCTTCCTCTCCACTGACGGCGCGAATGCGCTGCGGATGGTCAACAACCTGGATTGGACCGCACCGCTGAGCGCGATCGACTTCCTGCGCGAGGTCGGCAAGCACTTCCGCGTGGGCACGATGCTGAAGAAGGACGCGGTCAATTCGCGCCTGAATTCCGATGAAGGCATCAGCTACACCGAATTCAGCTACCAGATCCTGCAGGGGATGGACTACCTGGAGCTGTACCGGGACTATGGCTGCATCCTGCAGACCGGCGGATCCGACCAATGGGGCAACCTAACCAGCGGCACTGACCTGATCCGCAAGGTCGAGGGAAAACATGTGCATGCCATCGGCACCCCGCTCATCACGAACTCCGACGGCACCAAGTTCGGCAAGAGCGAAGGCAATGCCATTTGGCTGGATCCTGCCATGACCAGCCCCTACGCCATGTACCAGTTCTGGCTCAACACCGCCGACGCCGATGTCATCGACCGGCTGAAGGTCTTTACCTTCAAGACCCGTGCCGAAATCGAAGCGTTGGAGCAGGCCGTGGCGGAGCGTCCCCATGCCCGCGAGGCGCAGCGTGCCCTCGCCTACGACGTCAGCTCCCTGGTGCACGGTGTCGACGCCACCGAAAAGGTCATTGCCGCCTCCGCGGCCCTGTTCGGCCAGGGCGACCTGGAAGTCCTGGACGAGGCGACGCTCACCGCGGCCACGGCCGAGATTCCGCAGGCAACAGTTCCTGCCGCGAAGCTGGGGATTGTCGATCTGCTGGTCGCATCCGGCCTGTCTCCGAGCAACTCGGCCGCGCGCCGCACCATTGCCGAAGGCGGCGCCTACGTGAACAACGAGAAGTTCACCGATCCTGAATCTGTGGTCGACGCTGCGAAGCTGCTGCATGGAAAGTACCTGCTGATGCGCCGCGGCAAGCGCACGCTGGCCACCGTTGTCGTGGACGGCTGAAACTCTCAAAACCATCAGGGCCTGCGGGGCGCCGGGAACCAAGTTTTCCAGCGCTCCGCAGGCCCTTTTCCGTAGATGTTCACTGGGTGTTGGTTGTGGATTTGCGCGGGGGGTGGGTGGGGTGTATTGTTTTCTGAGTCGCCGCCGCTGAGGCGGGGCGCAAATCCTTTACCTGGGGCCTGGGAGACGGCGGTTTTGCCGTGTCTGCGGGGTTCGGGGAGGGTCCCGGTCTGGGCCGGGTGGATGCGGTTCGCCGGTTTGGGCGGATTTGCGGAAACGGTCCGGGGCGGGTAAGTTTGAAAAGTTGCTCCGGAGCGATGGGGTGGCCCTGAGGGGTTGTTCCTGGTGCCGGGTGTGCCTGTTGTTTGAGAACTCAATAGTGTGCCAAGTTTGTTGATACCAAATGTTTTGTTTGGTTGATTTGGCTGTGATGCGCCGCGTTCGCGGTGT